>JAQYVF010000147.1 GCA_030145625.1 Desulfocapsa sp.
ATCTCCCACAAGAGAGATCTCTAAGGCACCGTTACGAACTGCAGGTAATAGCCATTCTTGAATCTGCTCAATCGTTAACCCAGAGAAGTCAGTTTGGGAAGGAAGACCAAAAAACTTATTTCCGTCAGCCAGAAAGGATTCCCCATGAAGTTTCATCACTCCGTTCACATCTACAGCCATCTCCTGATACATTTGAGAAAAACGATCCATTCCAACATTAAAGGCATCTTCGTCTACTCCCGGATCTACGAGTAAACTCTGCAGTATCTGAAAGAGGATTTCCAAATCCTTATTCAAGGCCTTTCCCTGCCAGCTAAAGGCAGCCGGAGTAACCTTAAAATGCATTTTCACACTGCTGCCGGCAAGAATCCTGTCCAAATCATCCTTGCTCAACGTTGCCGTTCCTGAGTTGTTCACCACACTTTCCGTGAGCAGAGAAAGTCCCGGTAAGGGTTCACTTGCCTTGCCAAGCCCGAAATCTGCGGAAAGCTGCACCTCATTTTCCTGGAAAGATGTTTTTTTCAGGGTTACGACCACACCATTTGCAAAAACGAGACGTCTACTGTCGATATCAACAAATTGTTCCTGACGGACAGGTGCTTGTGCCTCCCCTTGCAGCGACAGGTAAGGAAATTCAAGAAGACTCACGGCTTGATAAGCTGCCACCTGCTGTTTTGCCGCAGCCTGATAAACTTTCTGCACTGTTGTTTTAGGGTCTGTTGTCGAAATGAGTGCATTTCCACTCACTTTCACAAGGCGGGCCGAATTATGCCATACCCGGCGGAAAGCCCTTTCCACCTCATCAAGACGCATTCCTTCGATGACCGTGGCAAATTGTTCCCTTTCCTGCTCCGGTGAACGTATGACCCTGTTTCTATTTACAGTACGGATAAAAGCAGCGGCCAGCGCTTTGGAATCGCGACTGTTTGCGGTGAGAACATCGGAATCCAAGCTGGCCTGGACTTCTTTCTTCACCCGCTGCAGTTCCTCTTTTGTAAAACCAAACTGCAAGGCCTGTCGCAGAGTGTTTTCAAGGAGCATCAGGCTCTGTTCCCATTTTGTCGGATCACCTTTGGCACTCACTTCTCCATATCCTATGCGATCGAGAAAAACACCGGAGTAGACACGAGCAGAGGTAAAAGGCGTATCACTCTTCTGAGCCAGTTCATCCAGACGATATTGAACAATCTTGGCCCCCACATATTCCATCAGATTCTCGACCTGCAGGGCAAGAGAATCATTTTCCGGTTCCTCGTTCCACTGAGTTTCAATAGCTGTCTCCGTCCCCCCCAGTTCTGATTCATGGTGATAATAAAATTCGGTGCCATTATGTTCCAGAAGGCCAAGATCAGGACACTTTGGTACCTGCCCTGCTGCAACAAGAAGAGCAAACTGTTTCTCCACCAAGGTACGGGCAACATCAGGTTCAAAATCACCGACCATCACCAGTACCATATTCTCAGGACGGTACCAGGCATCATAAAATCGTTTAAGTGCTGCATGGTCTGCCTTGCCAAGGGTTTCAACGAGGCCAATGGGCATCCGATCCGGGAGCAGAGTTCCCTGCATGGAAAACTCTATTTCCTTTACATGGCTTCGATAGCCTGCCGAATCTCGACTCCGTTTCTCGGCAAGAATCACCCCCAGTTCCCGCTTAACCTCTTCATCCAGTAACAGGGCGCCACGAGCATAGTCGGAAAGGACCAGCAATCCCTGTTCGATGTCATCTTTGCTTCCGGAAGGGAGGATGACATCATAGACGGTCTCGTCATAACCGGTATGGGCATTGATATCACCGCCAAAACTCATGCCGATGGATTGAAAATACTCCACCAGCTTTCCAGGAGGAAAATGGGTGGAGCCATTAAAGAGCATGTGTTCAAGGAAATGAGCATATCCACGCTCCGTATCACTTTCATTCAAAGAGCCTGCCTGGATATCGAGATATATGGCCACCCTGTCCTTGGGTTCCTGATTTTTTTTGAGTACATAGCGAAAGCCATTGTCCAACCTACCGAATACAAGAGACGGATCCGGCTGCAAATCACTTTTCTCATGGGCCCAGACTGGAGAAAAGCAGTCTTGTGCAACCAATACTGTCGGGAAGAAAAAGCCAATAACAAGTAGACAAAAAACAAACAGATTACCTAAATTTTTCTTATATAAAACCATCGATTCTCCTGATGCGAGTTTTGCAAGATTGTTCATTTCACGGTTGCCTCAGTTGATAACATATCTCAACAGTATAAGTCTGCTCTCTCATTTTGCCACTCTTTCGTTACTTGTGATCAATATGGATTTCCCTTAAAACATCACGAGAAAGTGGAACGGTCAAAAAGAATGTGCTACATTCACATTCATCTGTTTATACATTGGACACTGGGTTGTCATATTTACAAATGATATAAACCGCAACTGAAGCGCCTTTATAACCCATGTGGTGCTGTCTATAGTCAAAAAAAGTAATTAAGAATAGCCTGAAAATCAGTTCGATCACAGACAAATAATCTTTTCAGGCAATGCGCCATGCAATCGAAAGACGAATACCGACACACTGCCGCTATTTACGACCTGCTCTTCTCTCGAGCACTAAGAGATATCCGTAATAATATCTGCACGTTCATTACCCATTGCAGGGCCAGAAATGTCATCGATCTCTGCTGCGGCACAGGCGAACAACTTCAAATGCTCAGCAAAGAGGACATACTGCTCACCGGAGTTGATTCTTCTCCAGCCATGCTGGCCCGGGCCAGGAAGAGATGTCATAAAAGCATCCACTACCTGGAAGCAGATGCCAGCCAAGTGCAGCTGTCTGATGCGAGTTACGATGCGGCAATCATCAGTTTTGCCCTGCATGAGAAAACAGCTCTTCAGCACACAGCTATCTTCCGTGAAGCCTGTAGACTCCTAAGACCTGAAGGCCATATCATTATTGCCGATTATTCACATCCTCCTTCCGGGTTAATTCCTCTACTGCTTGGCAGTATAGTTGTCCCTGCCATTGAAAGAGCGGCAGGTATCAATCATTACCATAATTATCAAGACTGGATGCAAAACGGAGCACTTGAAGGTTTTTTTGCACGAGAAAACCCCGGTAAAACCATCCTCATCGCTCCCCATTTCCAAGGATGTATCCACCTCTGTGCAGCCTTTCAGGTCAACGAGAGCCCATTGCTGGCCAGCCTGAAGGAAATTCAGATCAACACCCCAAAAGGTAGACAGGATAACAGGTAAAGTGAGGGAAGAATTCAGTGGCACCTCATTGTCAGCCGATCAGTTCGATCTCACGAAGAAGAGTGTAGCTTCACAAGCTAGAAGGATGTAAATCTGTGGCACTACTATTTTTTCCAATATAAAAGATGGAGGAAATTTTTACCCTCACCGACGAACTGTGAATACACAGGAAAGGAAATCCGCTATGAACCTTGCAGGAAAAACAGCCATTGTCCCCGGGGCATCCCGGCCTATTGGCAGGGCCATTGCAAAGAAACTCGCCGAAAATGATGTCAACCTGATTCTCCCCACCTTTGATTGGCCAGAATCCATTGTTGACATGGAAAAAGAATTCCAACAACAGGGCTATTCTTTTCTTTCCCTTCCAGTAGATCTCAGATCTGAGGAAGCTGTAAAAAAGATGGTCACAATTATCCGTGAACGCTTTGGTTCTCTTCATATCCTGGTTAACAATATCGAACGTGGGGGCATGCCTGTACTCCACGGTGGTTACGATCTCCCTCACAACAGGGGACAATGGGATCTGGAAATCGCCACAACTCTCAAGGCCAAATGGCTTCTTTTCCACCACTGTCATCCTCTCATGCAGGAATCGGAAAGTGGGACAGTGGTGAACATCTCTTCAATATCTGGCATCACCGGACGCAGTGGAGGCGCCGCTCCTTTTTTTAATGATGCCTACAGTGCTGCCAACCGGGCAATTTCCTCTTTTACCGAGACCTGGGCCAGAGAAGCTGCCCCCTCCATACGTGTTAACGAACTTCAACTGGGACTCATACGCCATCGTCACGGCGAAGAAACAAGGGGATGGACGGCAACAAATAGAGAAGAGAGAGCAACAGTGCAGGAACAATGTTTACTGAAACGGACAGGTACTCCGGAAGAAGTCGCCTCAGCGACACTTTTTCTCATCAAAGATGCCGACTACATGACAGGAAGTATTCTGAGAATGGATGGGGGATTTGTGTTGGGAAACCAGAAGGTTCCCCCTATGCCGGACGGAATTCTGGAAAGAGAATAACAAAAAAACATGAACAACAGAATAGCAAACAGTTCAGCGTAACCTCAGAGAATATCAATTAAAGAAAAACAGACTCTTTTCTTTTTATGATATTACATCCTCTATTCCATATATGAAGGAAAGAGGATTCCGGTTGCACAAACCAAACTTCTTAAATATCAAGAGCCCAGTCAGGTATATGTTTTAAGATATAATCCTGAATGGCTTCTTTCTGCTGATCTTTACCGACAGGGCCAACCGCTTCTTGCAGTTCTTCAAAATCAAACCAGCAGAGTTCACGATTCTCATGATTATAGACCGTCAGAATTTGTTTGTTCTGCCTATGAATATCTTCTTCTTCCTGGATAGCTGCAACAAGTGCGGCAGCTTCCTGAATAGGTAAAAACTTTACTTCTTCACTCATTTTTCACTACCTCAAAAAAAAAGGGTAATTCGGATCTAATCCGCCTCACCCTCTCACACATTCTACCGCTTTCCGAGACTTCTTTAAGCAGGCTTAACAACTGCACCGGAACGAATGCATCGAGTGCATACACGAGCTCTTACCGGACTTCCATTTTCAGAAATCATACGAACCCGTTTCAAGTTTGGCAACCAACGACGCCGTGTTTTATTGTGGGCATGAGAGACGTTATTTCCTGTGGCAGGCCCTTTTCCACAAATCTGACAGATTTTTGCCATGACTTACTCCTGATATTGTTTTCTTCCGAAACATAATACAACATTCGGATATTATAAAAAAATATTTATTTGTTTTTTTTCAATCACAAACGAGAAACTCCTTTTTATACTTGTTTTCCCCAGGAATGGCAAGGATTTTTCAAAAGAGTAAAAACTCCCCCTCCATAGCAGAATACAAGCGACACCCCCTTACGACAGATAGTGCCATTATTCAGGAAAGCTTATATTGACAGGCAGGGTCATGACGATTAGTTTTTGGAATCTTGATTAGGGAGGTACACATTTTTTTCTTTCAGTCATCATTGTCACAGAGTAGGATGAGCAAATGATAAAACAAATGACTTTTCCCCTGCCATTCCCAGAGAATGTACCTGATAAACCTCTTGCTTTTCAGACTGAAATGCGATAGAAAGCCCACTAACAATAATAACCATTACCCCTCTCAGGCCATGAACAATAAAAATCCCATTTTCGCTTTTTTTTCGTCTGTCAAACTCGCTCTTTTCACCCTTTTCCTACTAGCCCTCACCTCTATTATAGGAACAGTTATTCCCCAAAAGGAGAGTTTCCAGTGGTATGCACAAAATTACAGTGAAACCACGGCAAATATATTTCAGGTCCTTTCTATTCCCGATATGTACAACTCCTGGTGGTTTCTTGGCCTCCTCTCTCTTCTCAGTCTCAACCTGATTATCTGTTCCATAAACAGATTCCCAGGTGTGTGGCAACAGATCAATGCAGACAACCTGGCCACCGACCTATCCCGCCTTAAAAAAATGCGACTGTCCCGGAACTGGAATTCTGCAAAACCTCAAACAGCTCTGGCCACTGAACTAACCCAGTCTCTTGCAAGTAAGGGGTGGAAAACTCAGCAGCGTAAACGTGACAATGCTCTCCTCCTCTCCGCGCAAAAGGGTGCCTTTACCCGAACCGGCGTATACATTGTCCACGCCTCTATCCTGATGATCTTTCTTGGTGCCATTATTGGTGAATTATATGGTTTCAAGGGATCCATCATGCTTCCTGAGACCAGAGGCACCGACAAAATATATGCCTTTACTACCCAGGCCGCCATTCCTCTTGGGTTTGAGGTACGCTGTGATCGTTTTGGCATTGATTTTTATGACAGCGGAATGCCCAAGGCCTACCGATCCGATCTTACTGTGCTTGAAAATGGAAAGGTCATCCTTGAAAAACAGATTGTAGTCAACGACCCGCTTACCTACAAAGGAATCACTTTTTACCAATCCAGCTACCAGAGCTACGAAGATTTTCTACTCACCGTCACAGACCAGCAAACGGGCACCACTGAAACAGTCATCATGCCTTTTCAGCAACCGCAGGATCTGACAACACACAGTGGTAAAATCGGCATTATCAATGCCCAAGCCAAAGGACAAGCCGTTACCAGCATGAAGGTCTGGTTCGATGACGACCAGGGAACTCCCTCCATCTTCTGGCTGGATGCTGATGATCAGGTGACTGTAGAACGACAGGATAAAAAATACACAGTAGCCGGAAAACAACTCTATGCCACCGGCCTTCAGGTAGCTAAGGACCCCGGTGTATGGGTTGTGTATATTGGCTGCACTATGATGATACTTGGTCTTTTCATTGCCTTTTTCATGTCTCACCGACGAATCTGGCTGCTCCTTGACAAAGAAGGTGAGACAACTACGGTCTTAATGACCGGAAGTACCAACAAGAACAAAAACGGTTTTGAGAAAAACTTTACTATTCTTACTGAACAGCTTGCAGCGCATACTGGAAGAGAAAACAAACAGTAAAAACTGCTCCCTCTATTCCCTATAAAAAACAGTACCCCTAAAAGAATCTTTTCAGTCTTCCTTGAAGGGTTTATGGTTCCGGGTAATAGAAGATATATTTATGATTTCAAGTTATTATTACTCTGAAAAACAATTTCTTAAAATATTCGTGTAAGAATCTAAACGGAGTTCGACATGGACAGCTCACAATTATTAGGAATTACGACATTTACCTATCTTTTCTCAACCATCCTCTATGCCATAATCTTTATTTTCAAGGCCAAGCGATTGGGACCGGCAGCGACCATCTTTAC
>JAQYVF010000144.1 GCA_030145625.1 Desulfocapsa sp.
GCTTCACTTTCACAAAGATTTTGCTTGGACTGTTGAATCCTCTCACTCAATAAAGCGACAATTGAAGCAATGGAGATAAACAAGCAGGCCCGCAGGTAATCATTGATGTTTAAGGAGTGGTCTCTGAACAAATAACTGCTGAATACAAGGAATGCGGCCAAAATCAGAGAGACAATGAGGCCTTTGCGGCGCCACCAGAGGGCGGCGAGAATTATGGGGATATAGTAGAAATGGGTCACGACTCTGCCGGAGCCGAGCACATGATGAAAAAAATAGGTGAGGAAAAAACAGGTTACCACCAGCAAGAGAATGATCAGAGCTTTCACTCCTGGGGAGATCTGTCGGCTAATCATATGAAAGCTCCTTTTGCTTCTAAGTATTTGGAATCATTCTTCATTGATTTTTTTACTCGACCTCTTATCTTTGATCACAGTTTTCTTTTTCTTAACTTTCTTTGCGATCTTTTTTAGAATTTTATCATAGGATAATGGTGGGCCTGTCGATATTTGCTTCCCATCAATAAAAATTCCATTTGAAATTCCCCATTCCAGAAATACTTCTCGATCAGAGGTCTCTATGCTTGTAAAGACTACCTTGTCACCGAATTCCATACTTGCTCTTTTGTCCCGTTCAAAAACAATATTTTGAGCGGGACACCAACCATTAATAAATGCAGTTACCGTCACTTTCTCCGGAATTTTCTGAACCTTTTTTCTGGGATGAATCCAGTGTGGTTGGCTCGCATCGTCTGAAAATGGTTTCCAAACTAAAAGTTTCAGGAAATCCTTGTCTGCTTCCTGATATCCGTGTTTTTTAGACCAGGATGCCTTCATCCAAAGAGGCAGCCGTAATCCCCATGCTGCCATGCCTGTCGCACCCATTTTTTTGCATCATTTTCAGCTGCCTTAAGCAATGCTGTTCCTAGGCCTTTACCTTGAAAATCACCGATACCTTTTTTGTGTCCATGTAACCAAATGCAAGGAATAAAATAAAGTCCTTTTCCGTCAATAACTGATTCTTCAACAGGCAGGTATTGGATCATTCCAGCCACTATTCCTTCTTTTTCAAGTACAAGATAGACTCTCAGGCCTTTTTGTTTGTGTTTTTGGTATCAGCATTCTTTATGGGGTACTTGCTTCTGTCATTTCATCAGACCAGTCTTCAAGGCAGTGACAGTAAGTGTCGTAATATGTTGGTTCTAGATCGATCACTTTCATAATCATCCCTCTCTGATTGTATTCCTGATTCTGCCGGTTACCACCCCAAAAGAGGCCCCAAGTGCCATGCGGGATTGACTGGGTCGGCGCGTGGGTCGCGATTGCGGGTGCGTTCGTAGTCGGCTGGATTTGATCTGTATCTTTTATACGTCTTTTGAGCGTGTTGATAGTCGTTATAGGTGTATGCTATGCCACCGTTCCAAGTCAGACCGAACGGGACACCGGGGGCTCTCTCTAGCAATTGGAGTATCCCATCAATGGCGTGTGAGTCCTGATATTCATTTTTCAGTATGTTGGACGAGAGATAGACATCCTTCTCATGTGAAAACTCAGCCCACTCCACGAGGAAGACACTCTTTCTTTTCGAAATCTTCGACCTTACCTCGCGCTCTTTTTCGCCAGGAATTGCGGTGAAGACAGTGTATGCTTGTTTCGATTTGTTGATGAGTACGAAACTGGTCATACTTGTTGTGGTTGGTGGGAAGATAGCCTGATTTGAGGTGCAGCCGGTCAAAAATAACAGTGAGAGGGTGGCTATGAAAAGGGAAAATCTAGATTCGTTATGTGTTGTCATGGCTAAAATAAATTTTCTCTTTTTGTGTTTTATGATTACCGTTATAACTCTGCCAAACAAGAAGCAATCCAAGTGGTACATTGATGTTTCACAATTATTCCTTTGCCACAAAGTCATTCCCGCCTACGCGGGAATACTTTTCTTTCTCTCTTGGGTTTCCGCCAAATTTTTATTTCAGCCCCAAACTTAGTGTGTTAATGTATCATACTGTATGTTGATTACCACTGGAAATATGCTTTAACCCGGTTTGGTGAGCAGGATACCTCAAAGGCATTTGTGTTTGTAATTTTGGGGAGTTCTGTAGGGATTCATCATGGTTAGTTGAGCATTGGTGGCAGTCAGTACGTTATTGTGAGGCGAGTAAAACCAGTTGCTGACTATTCAACTGCACTGCAATTGCGTTGCTAATATCCTGCCTGTCGAATATCGAGAAAAGTGGCAGCGCTGGTTTGCGCATTCTGAATGGTTATGAATAGTTAAATATTTTATTAATATGTTATCCAGAGAGCTCTTTTATGCTTGAAACTAAAATACAGACTGAACTGCAGAACAAAGTAAATAAAAAGATAGCACCGTTGTTTTCCAAATATGATATGGATTACAGCAGCCTTGAGTCCGGTATGAAATGGAAGCCTATTGTTCTCATGATAGGTAACTATTCTTCTGGTAAATCCACTTTGATTAATGAAATCATAGGCACAGATATCCAGCGCACCGGACAGGCTCCCACCGATGATGCCTTTACTGTGATAACCTCTGAGGGCAATGACCGACCAAAAGAAGTTCCTGGCTCCACGCTCATTAATGACGATCGTTTGCCGTTTGTTAAATTCAAAAAATATGGCGAAAAACTTACCTCTCATTTATGTCTGAAAAATATTAATTCGCCGACCTTTGAAGACATGGCCATAATTGACAGCCCGGGAATGCTGGATGCTACAACAGAAAAAGATCGTGGCTATGATTATATGGAAGTGTTGGGTGAATTTGCTAAAATGGCCGACTTGATCGTCCTCATGTTTGATCCCCATAAGGCAGGAACCATCAAAGAGACTTATTCGGCTATACGTAACACGCTGCCTGAAAAATCCGGTGAAGACAGAATTATCTTTGTCATGAGTCGTATCGATGAATGTGACAACATCAGTGATCTTGTGCGTTCTTATGGTACACTGTGTTGGAATATGTCCCAGATGACAGGTCGTAAAGATATTCCCCATATTTATCTAACTTATTCTCCTGATGTGGCAAATTTCCGCAAGGTTGCAGAGTTGTGGCCCCAGGAGAGGACTGAGCTTATGGAGAAGATATATGCCGCCCCCAATCTCCGACTGAACCATATATTGGAAGATATCGACCGTCAGGTGAATGAGCTGCAGATTGTCTGCGAGGCCGTGGCTGAATTTACCCAGAGGGGACGAAAGCTTTTCAGAAAGATTGGCAAGATAACCGCCTGCCTTGGTGTTGGCCTGTTTTGTTTTGGCGATGTCTTGACAAATGCCATTGTTTCCCTGCCTCAACAAACCCTTATTTCCGCATTGCGAGGAGGGAATTTTTCTTTCACGAACCTGATCCTTCCCGTCATTTTACTCCTCGGAACCCTTGCATTAGGGGGAGTCGTTTTTACTAATTTTGGATTTAAGAGACTTCTCCAAAACGCACTTTCAGACAGCAGCAATCTGGTAAGTCTGGATAATGAATACCGAAGAAATCTTTGGAACAAAATGGAAGGAAAAGTCAATGAACTCTTAAAGAATGGCAAGGCCAAAGACATTTGGCAGGGGCATTCAGGTAACTTGGCAAAAATACGCCGATTTCTCGATGGTGATCTGAAAAAATATTACGACAATTTAAGATCTTGAGAGGGGCGTCTCACAGAGGGGGAATCAGGGAATACCAGGTTGAAAAGTTCTGTGTTCAGAGTTGTTTCAAAAAAAGAAGGGATAGACCACAGTTTTACTTGTTCGCTCAATAATGAAATTGTGGTTTGATTTCCTTGGGAACTCTCACCATGCAACTGAATTTTTTCTGATTGCCGACTTTGAGTATGGCAATTGTTTGATTCATTCCCAGAACATACTCGTGCTTGTGGGGTCGCTGAGTTATTATGTGAAATTTTCACTTCGCTATTCCAGCTTTCATCATTTTCAAAACAACCAGGTGGTGAAATGGGCGAATGAAATTGAAATAAACTGGTCCTGTCCAATGTATGTATTTCACTGACGTGAAAACATGAAATCTCGTAAGATTGTTCCTCAGTTTTACTGTTACCACTCCAAAGTAAGCATTCAAGTGTTTGTCTTCTGGTGTTTCCGCAACCCAATAAATATCTTCTTTTGCATTATGGACGATAAAAAAATGAGGCATTTGTTCCGGGCTCAAATGGAATGTTTTCTGGCCTTATTGAAGGAAGTGTCTCGAGTTGCCATGATTTTTTAAGCCGAGGATATTTACGACAACTTCTCGGATTCGGTATAGGACTGTGAGCCAGCAGGGATGATAGGAGAGCATTCCAGAAATAAAACTTCGTAAGCTTGTATCACTCTCAATGGTTTTGATGTCTATATGGTCAATATCCTGAAAATAAGTATCCAACTCTTTATATTTTTGTAGTTGATCCAGTACTTATTTTTTCCACAACCGTGGTATTATCATCGGTACATCTTGCATATACTCTTTATAATCTTCCCCGAAACGCGCCACCAGAAGTTTTTCTTCGTATCGTGAAATATGGTGTAAGAATAAAACGATACCCAGGAACACAAATGCAGCGGCAAGTGATATACTCATGATAAGGAGTCCAAGATAAAGTAACATTTCTCCAAGGTATATCGGATGACGAACAATATTAAATACACTCTTCCTGATCACACAGGGTTTTTCTCTCTTATCACAGAATACGATGGAGAGGCCAGTTTTTGCCAGGTATCCGGATAGGATTAAAAAAATGGCTCCACAAGATATCCTAATGGTCATTGGTATATAGTTGTTAAGAAAAGTTGTATAGCTTAAGAAAAAAGTATCTGCTATCCATATTGCTAAAAACAGGCAAGCCAATGTTATTTGTCCGGCATCCCCAACTGCATGTTCTCCAGTAAGATCATTTGGATCTTTAACAATAGCTGACATCTTCGTTTCCTATGTGATGTTGCTCATCCTGCTCCACAGGAGGAGTATATCAGGATAAGCTCGAAGGAGTATAATAAAATGGCCCACATAAAGCATGTGGGCCATTTTACAAAAATCGAAGAGTGCGGGGGGGGGACACAGTTATCCATTCCCTTCCGTAATAGTACCCGTTGCTGATACCAGAAGGTTTGGTCTAATGTGTGGTTCCAGTAATGAGTGTTTTGCCTACCTTGGCTAATGCTAATAGCATGTGACAAAAAGTTGTAATTATTTGAGTTCCTCAGCTGTCATCTCGATAATTTTTTCCTTGCCATCGTCAATAAGGTTCCCACTTCGTTTTGGCTGTTGCACTGTTGAGCCTACTTGTATCGGCACAGCAAAACTACGACTCAACTTGGGCGTACCCTTTGTATCGTATTCTTTGACAGTTACATTAAGATAATACAGGCCATCATTGGTCGAGAGAAGTTGCACATCCACGCCCATGGGGCCAGCGGCTAAATCAAACTCCACAGTAGACACGCTTTGTAGAATCAACCCACTATCACTATTCATTTCAACTGTTAGCCAGCCTTCTGCTGTACCTGATCGAAAGTCGAGATGCCCATAGATCACTTCATTTGCAGATATCTGTGCAGGTATCTGGTAGGTCATTGCCACGGGGGCGCCGAGTTTTCCAGTTTGGATATCGATGGTTTGTGTCACGAACTCAGTAGGAACGAGTCCTTTAACATCTGCCGCCTTGGCGGCAGTAGGTGTATTTTCAGTGGCGATCGCCATGGTCGAGCTGAATATGGCAACTATGCTTACAAAAAAAATGGTGTTTAGTTTAAACATGATTTTCTCACAATTAGTTAGTTGCTGGAAACGGTGATGTCAAAACAAGCCGTGCCTCTGGCAGGGTTGTTGATATTATAGTCAGTGATTGCCATCGCATGAACTCCTGCATCGAGGGTGGCGGTGGCAGTTTCGCTATCGACCACTGCTGAATCGGCTCTGATTTTCACAGCACCATTGTAGAGGACATCAAAATCGGGGCTTGTGGCTCCGTAGTCTGCTGATGTTTTAGTCGCAGTTACTGTATAAGATCCAGCTGTTGGAATCGTAAATGTCAAATAACGATAATTGGAAAGCTTATTTGAATCACTCGCACCGTTAAAAGGGGTAATAGTGCATATGTTAGTCGCTCCGCCAGCGACAGTCACTGAGGTATAGACTGGTAATACATGATCTGTGATGCCGGCGTTGTTAGTCTCATTTGAACCTCTGCTGTCAATGGCTGTCCCGTTAATCGATTGCCCATCAACTAGCTGACTGATGGCAGCAGCTTCAGAAGCGTTGTCCGATTTTAATGCAGTGATAAAAGAGAATATACTCGTGAAATCTTCGCTTGTCTTCTGTTGGTTGATTAACACGTTGTAAAGAGGTGCCAGACCAAGACTGACTATGTCGTTACCGTCATTATTGCTGTCATAAAGGTCATAGAGAATTGATTGCACGCTGGCTTCGCTATACCAACCGGGATTCGAGTTATTGTTTTCTTCAAGATTGATGGAAAATCCGCTTGCTTGAGCGTTGCCGGATGTATCAATATAGATCGGATCGTCGGTGATCATGCCTGAAAGCGCATTGCCGAAACCCTCACCAAATGCGAGCCGCATATCCAGGCGGTCTCCATCGCTGTGAGAACCTCCGGGACTGTCTGAACGCGACAATCGGTCTTCAAAATAGTGGCCCCACTCATGGACAATGATGTGGTCGTCGAATTCGTCTGTATCATTATTGGCTTTGCCGAGGATAAAGAGGTTGTTATTGCTGTAATAGGAGGTACCTATTGCACCCGTTGAAGTCGATCCTGATGTGGTTGTGTTGTTAACACTCCAATTCACCTGCAAAAACGGAAAAGTCACATTGGCATCCACCGCCATAATGTCACGTATCGCCTCATAAATACTATCAAGGATCGCAAACGGTGCAGCAGCACGTGTACTGGTATACGAACTGCCATCCCAGCCTGAGCTTGCATTTAAGTTTCGGGTCGCATGGGTTGCAGCTGAGCTGGCTTCAGCTTCTGCCAGGGTGTAGAGCGCGTCGCTGCTGGTATTGTCGACTACCTTAACGTTATATTGTGCACCACTTGTGGTCTTCAGTAACTCCGCACGGACACGTATTCGAACGGATTTGTTTTGATTGGCAACGGTAAAGGAGTAATTTCCATTTGTGTCGGTAACGGTTGTTTCCAATACTGTGCCAACACTATCAAGTAACTGGACAGTGGCTCCACGCACAGGCTTTTGTACGGTGGCAGCGTA
>JAQYVF010000104.1 GCA_030145625.1 Desulfocapsa sp.
CCGGTGATGATCATGTCAATGCCGGCCTCGATGGAGGTCATCACCAGATTGTAAAAATCTTTCATGGCGTACATGATATTGACTGCCACAATGCCGTCTGTCATGCTTTTGGCCTTGAGGATGTCTGCTCGGAGATCCTCGGTAGGCAGGGCTGATCCGCCGATTACCCCAATACCACCGCAGTCTGCAACAGGTGCCGCCAGGGCAGAGGTTGAGACACGAATGGACATGCCGCCCTGGATCAGGGGAATGCGTGCGGTGAAATTTGCAATTTTTAACTCTGGTAGCTTCATCTAGTTCCATACTCCTGTATATGTTCTTTTGAGCAATCAATGATAATGCCTTGCTTGTCTGCATTTGTCAAGCAGTGATAGCGAGATACCAGGGGAATGGTAAGGGTCATTTTTAATGAAAAGAGCTTGTCAGAGGGGTGTGTAAATTGAGGCTGCTTGCCTGATGACCATTTTGAATGGCAAAAGAAACCATTCTCTTGTAGGCGGAGAGGCTTGATGTTCAAGTTGGGATGGGTGTGTAGTTTGGGGTTGAAATCGGTTGGTTAACGGATGCGTATGGTTCGAGTTGTCGCAATGTCAGTTGTGCCCGGTGTAACGAAGAAAAAAGGGACTGGAAAAGAAGCAGGGAAAAATGAGAGCCAGGCAGACAGTGGAGAACTGTCTGCCTGGAAAAGGAGTGTTACTTCGCAAACGCCCCGACCGCGAGGGCCTTCTGCAGTTCTTCCACAGGAGTGTAGTCAAGGGGGGCAGACCAGCCGATGATCTTGGCCTTGGTTGCAGCCGGATTGTCTTTTTTGATCTCTTTGAGGGCAGCAACAACTTCCTGGGCCAGTGTATCGGCAGTGGCAGCTGTTTTAGCAAGAGGCCATTCGGGATAGAGGGCAGTCGAACAGACAAAGGGGAAGTTTGAATAGTTTTGCTTATTGATGACTTTGAAATCTTCCATGGCAATGGCACCACTGGCAACCATGCGTTCCAGGGTGTCGGTGCGCACAGTACCAGCCTGAACGGCTTCGTTTTGGATGGCAAAGACAACATTATCATGTTTGCCGCCGAATTCTAATTTGGCAAAATCCTTGAAAGGATCCATGCCTGCTTCTTTGATGGTCTTGTAGGCCATTTGCCATCCACCAAAGGAGGATTTCTTCACAGCCATGAAAGTCTTCCCCTTGAGATCTGCCAGATTGTTGATGCTGTCGTTATAGGCAGAGGTGATGATAACTCCGCCGAAAGAGTCTAGTGCCTGTCCCTGGCGAGAGTTTATCATGGTGGCAATGGCACTTGCCCCAAATTTAACTTTTGCTGTGACAAACATGGAGGAGTTGATGAGAAAGAAATCGACCTCATTGGCTTCAATGGCCGGGTTGACTTTGTCAAAATCAAGAGGGACAATCTCTACATTTTTTCCAAGTTTCGTTGTGAGGTATTCACCAGTGGCGGACCATTTTTTCAGGGCTTTGGCAGGCCCGTTTTTGGCAAGGACTCCGATTTTGATATTTTCTGCCGCCTGTGCAGAAAAACTAAAGAGGAAGAAGACAACTGCAAAAAGGATTGAAAGTCGTTTGTTCATGGAATATCTCCTGAATAATGTAAGTATTCTCCAACTGCTCTCTTCTGCCTGGCAGTGGGAGGAGAAACGAAACAGAATGGAGCGCCTGGTAACATTTGTTTACCGTATAAAAAATCTTTTCAGAAAGTATGGTGAATGTCAAGGTCCCACTCTGTGGGAGGGAATAAAATGGACTGTGCCGTGCTGTTTCCAAAAGCTAATTTGGGATTGAAAGAGGTGTGAAATCCACAGGGATGGCGAATTTTACACGCTTTGCCCGCATCTGCTTGACATTTTCCGATATTTGCGTTTAATTTTACTCTTTTTGGGATGTGTAAAATTTTGGAGGAACAGCAGTGAAGATTACGGCCCTGAATGGCTTTAAAGACATCGTGCCGGGCGAGGTGGAGCTCTGGCAACGGGTGGAAACCGCAGCCCGTGCTATTTTTTCGAGGTTCAACTTCTCCGAAATCAGGATGCCCATACTGGAAAAGACTGAACTCTTTGCCCGTTCCATTGGTGAGACCACCGATATCGTCGAAAAGGAAATGTATACCTTTGTCGACAAGCAGATCACCATGCGGCCAGAGGCCACGGCGTCCCTGCTCCGGGCTTATATTCAGCACGGTCTTCATGTGCAGAAACCTATCCAGCGTCTCTTCACCATCGGTCCGATGTTTCGCCATGAACGTCCCCAGAAAGGACGACTTCGTCAGTTTCATCAGATGGACGTGGAGGTGATAGGGGCACAGAACCCAAGGGTCGATGCCGAACTCATGGCCATGGGCGCCCTTCTTCTGGAAGAATTGGGGGTGACGGTGAGCCTGGAGCTGAACTCTCTTGGTTGTCCTGCCTGTCGTCCCGGTTTTCGTGAGACTTTGCTTGCCTTCATAGAAGATCGATATGAAGCGCTTTGTGATGATTGTAAACGACGCAGCAATACGAACCCTCTGCGAGTCCTCGATTGTAAAAATCCCTCCTGTCGTGCGCAGGTGGAAGAAGCGCCTTCCATCCAGGAGCATCTCTGCGGGGAATGCAGTGATCATTTTGCTGTGGTCCAGGAAGGACTGCAGCAACTTGGGGTAAACTACACTTTAAACAAATTTATGGTTCGAGGTCTTGACTATTATACTCGGACCACTTTTGAATTTATCACCGGGGATCTTGGTGCCCAGGCAGCAGTGGGTGCCGGAGGCCGATATGATGGACTGATTGAACAGCTTGGCGGCCCCAAAGTTCCAGGGATAGGTTTTGCCCTGGGCATGGAACGGCTGGTGCTTCTCCTGCAGCAGCAGGAAGAGATGGAGAGTGCGCAAGGTGAGATTGATATCTTTGTGGCCGGCCTGGGAGAGGCGGCCTCTGAATTTGTCTTTCCCCTGGTTCATGCTCTTCGCCGCAAGGGCTTGCGGGCTGCCATGGATCATGAAGGACGCAGCCTGAAAAGCCAGATGAAACAGGCGAATAAGGCAGGAGCCAAGCGTGTCCTGATCATTGGTGATAATGAACTGGAACAGGGACAAGCTGTTCTCAGGGACATGCAGACCCAGGAACAGGAGGAGATCCCCATCGCTTCCGGAGTGGACAAATTAGCAGGATCTCTTTTTGCTGCATGTTAAGCACCGGACATATTGTTATCCAGCTTGATGAAAAGACTTTAATATAAAAAACATACTGAGTGAGCGACTCTCCCAAAAGAATAGAGATGGGGGTGCCGGACAGTAACAATAAAATAATAATAACTACGGAATGTTGCTTTCAGGCGTGCTTCTGAACAGCGATAAAAAAAGCTTATGGAATCAATGGGAACAATGCGCAGGACACATTCCTGCAACGATCTGACTAGCGCCAATATTGGTGAAGAAGTAATACTCATGGGCTGGGTTCTGCGCAGGCGGGATCATGGAGGTGTTATCTTTATTGATCTGCGTGATCGATATGGATTGACCCAGGTGATTTTTAATCCTGAGATTAATGCCGAAATCCATGCCAAGGCTCATCAGCTTCGGAGTGAATGGGTTATTGCCGTTCGCGGCAAGGTTGCGGCCAGACTTGACGGCATGGCTAACAAAAAATTGGCCACCGGTGAGATTGAGGTTTTTATTGATGAGCTGCGTATCCTCAATATTGCCGAGACCCCGCCCTTCCCATTGGATGAGGAGGGTGATGTTTCTGAAAATCTCCGTCTCCAGTATCGCTATATGGATCTGCGGCGGCCTGAAATGGCCTCCAATCTCATCATGCGTCATAAGGCGGTCCAGTCTATCCGTACCTATCTCAACGACAATGAGTTTCTTGAGGTCGAGACCCCCATGCTTACCCGCTCTACCCCGGAAGGGGCTCGGGACTATCTGGTGCCAAGCCGGGTTAATGCCGGAAAGTTTTATGCCTTGCCCCAGTCTCCTCAGCTCTTTAAACAGCTGTTGATGATGGCCGGTATGGATCGCTATTACCAGATTGTCAAATGTTTCCGTGACGAGGATCTGCGTGCCGACCGCCAGCCCGAATTCACCCAGATCGATATGGAGCTCTCCTTCATGAGTGAGGAGCAGATCATTGAGATCACCGAGGGGATGATCGCCAAACTCTTCAAAGATACCCTGAATATTGATGTGAGCCCGCCCTTTGCCCGGATTAAATATGATGAGGCCATGGATCGTTTCGGTACCGACCGGCCCGATATCCGTTTCGGCTTCGAATTGGTGGATCTGAGTGAGATTGCCAGCACCTGTTCATTCAAGGTCTTTCGTTCCACTGTTGATGGCGGGGGAACCGTACGTGCCATTAATGCCAAAGGTTGTGCCGGTTTTTCCCGTAAGGATCTTGATGTCCTCACCGATTATGTTGCCCAGTTCGGGGCCAAGGGACTTGCCTGGGTGAAGATGAAGGCAGACGGAGAGTGGCAGTCACCCATTGCCAAGTTTTTCAGCGACGAGGAACGGGCATCCATGACCAAGGCCCTGGATGCTGAGGAAGGGGACCTGCTTTTTTTTGGAGCGGACAAATCCTCTGTGGTCTTTCCGGTCCTGGGTGAGCTGCGAGTGGAGTTGGCCCGTCGTCTGGATCTTCTGGACAAGAAAAAATTCAACTTCGTCTGGGTCACAGACTTTCCTTTGGTGGAATATGATGAGAACAGGAAACGCTTTCAGGCCCTGCATCATCCCTTTACTGCCCCCAAAGAAGCAGATGTCGATAAACTTGAAACTGATCCGGCAGCCGTATACAGCCAGGCCTATGACCTGGTGCTGAACGGTACCGAGATCGGCGGTGGATCTATCCGTATCCATCAGCGTGATATCCAGGCCCGGGTTCTGGCAGCACTCGATATCGACGAATCTGAGGCCAATGACAAGTTTGGCTTTCTTCTTCGGGCCCTGGAACTTGGTGCCCCGCCCCATGGCGGCCTGGCCTTTGGCCTGGACCGGTTGCTCATGATTATTACCGGCAGTGATTCCATCCGTGAAGTCATTGCCTTTCCCAAGACTCAGAAGGCCACCTGTCCCCTTACCGAGGCTCCGGCGTCAGTTGCCAGGAAACAGCTCACTGAGCTCTATCTGCGTCCGGACTGGAAAGAGTCCTGATCTGTGTGACTAGCGGCAGTCATCATCGTTCTCTGGTGCCTGCCGTTCTTCTTGTTTGCCACATATCCAGGGGATTGGCGAATAGCTGTAGGGTACCTTGAAAAATTCTAATTTTTCAAGGTGGCCTGTAATGAGTATTTTTTCTGGAAGCCCATGGGGGACAAAGTGTTGTCTGTTTTCGACCTCTTTTCCTTTCCTGAGCTGGTGAATAATCACCTTTAACGTTTATTGTGAATGCCCAGTGCTAGCCAACGATTTTTTGCGAAAAATTCGCTACAGCCTCAATCTGAAAGATAAAGAGATGATACAGATATTTCACACCTCCGGGCAGGAAATACAACGAGCTCATCTCAATAACTTACTGAAAAAAGAGGATGAACAAGGATTTTTCCTCTGTTCCCAATCCTTGTTAGCTGCCTTTCTTGATGGCTTGATTATTTTTTATCGAGGCTCCCTCAAAAAAACTGCCGAAGCAGATCAACCGATAAAGATCAATAATAACGTAATATTACGAAAAATTCGTATTGCCCTTGCCTACCAGGATACCGATATGCTGGAAGTTTTCAGACTTGCAGAAACCACGGTCTCCAAGTCTGAACTGTCCGCTTTCTTTAGAAGAAGTGGCCACAAACATTACAAGGAATGTGGCGATCAATTCCTTCGCCATTTCCTGCAGGGCCTTGCCCTTTACAAAAAAAGACCTGTCAGGCGGGAAACGATTTCCATAAAAGAAAATGTTTGGCTGAAAAGAAAAAAGTAAGAGTCAAAGGACCATTTTTACAGCCCCCTCCCTCTGTGTCAGGCCGCTATCATCCGTTTGTGGCTGCAGTTTAGGTGACAGGAATCTTGTCGCCGACAATTCCCTTAATAGAAAAAAAGTGGTATACGGGCGGGGCGTAGTGGTCTTGTGGTTGTCCAGCTGTGGCTCTTTTGTCCCCTTTTTAATTGGTGCCTGGTTCGATCACAAATAAAAAATAGAAATTGTTATAAGATGTAACGGCTTGGATATGAAAAAAGAAACAGAACGAGAATTGAATACCTTTATTGAAGAATGGAAAGAAACGCCTGAAAAAAATAGAGAAGTCTTTTTGCATTTCAGGGATTTTCTGAGTAAGAAAGAGGGCGTAACCCTCGACTTTATCTCGCGTCCCGGTGTTAGCTATTCTCTTAGAGCTGTTCATGCAGATCAGAAAGAAAAGGCTCTTTTTGTTATGGTTGATGTCATTGAAGATGTATGCAAATGGCTTTCAGTTTGTTTTTACAATGAAATGATTGACGATTCGGAAGAGAAAGGTGACTTTGTACCGGGTGGACTGCTCGGTGAAGATGCCGTCTGTTTTGATCTTGGAAAACGGGATGACGCATTGATCCGGTATGTTGAGGCCTGTTTGGACGAGGCCTGTCGGAATGCTGCGCAGGAATAAATCTGTTTTCATGCAGGGAAGAGAATGAAAGAGCTTGTGCATTTTTCCTGCAACAGCGAAGTAAAAAATTCGGCAGTACCATGGGGCATTGTGTTGTGACTTGCTTATTTTTTATTCTTTTCATAGCCTAGGAGTGAAAGCCGAATTCTGCCAGTTGGATCAGGAAGATCCAGATCCCGGCAAGGAACATGAGACCAATGGCCAAGGCGGCCAGAGTGGTGTCGATTTTTTTCTGATAGCGTTTGAGTAAGCATTTGCGTGAATTTGGTCTGTTGCGGTTGACCCGAGCCCAACAACCTGTTGGCAGAGCTTCCTGAAGATAATGGTTTTGGGTGATGCAGCTCTTTCTTTTCATGATATATTCCTCCTGAGTTCTTTTAAGAGGGATTGTAACAGGGGCAGGTGCTCACAGAGTGAGCACCGTCTGAAAAAAATGAAAAAAAGATATTTTTATGAGAGAGTGTTGTTCTGATCAGGAGATTTTGAGTGGGATACACTATCAGCAAACGTCCCCCGTTCCGGTCGGCAACCTCCATGTCTGTAGCTTTCAGGGGCTGAGTCCGTAGAGTTGCAGGGCATCTGCTCTTATTGATATCAGAAAAAAATTGCTGTCTTGTCAGGAAGGAGGCGCCAGGTAAACCAAGCTGCTGTTTTTCCTTGCCATTATGTAGATGGATGGGGTAGCGTAGGTTTGTTTCAGTTAAGGTTTCTTCCATCAACAGAGTCGAGAATATTGTTATGAGTGAAAGAACATTTTTGTTTCCCGCGACCCTCATTTTCATGGGTACCCTGCTGTTACTGAATCCTGCAGCGGCCAAGGATAAGGGCTGTCTCAATGGGGGGTGTCATCAGGAACTGACCAAAATACAATATATGCATGGACCGGTGGCGGCTGAGATGGCTGGGGCTGACGGCTGCGTGATGTGCCATTTACCGAGTGGTTCATCCTGTACTGCCTCCAAGGCCGGAACATTTAGTCTCAAGGAGAAGGATATCTGCCTTGTTTGTCATGAAAAAGGGGTGGGAACTCAGCATACCGAGTCCGAGGTGGAGAGCAAGTGCCTGACATGCCACTTGCCGCACGGTTCTGATGTCAGTCCGCAGATGTTACGTGAAAAATAGAAATTTCTCAGGGATTACTCCGGCGTTATTTGTCGTTTTAATGTTGGAGTTTCCCAAGAGTGAAATTAAATGATTTTGGAGCGGCCTGCGAAAAACTCCTTGCAGGCCACCACCACCCGTGCAATATCCGCTCTCGTAACATCTAAGTGGGTCACCAGGCGAAGCTTTTTTCCACCGCTAATCAGGATCCCTCGCTGCTGAAGAAATTCAGGCAGCAGTGCCGCGGCTTCAGGGGAAAAACCAGCATAGACCATGTTTGTCTGGGCCTCGTGAACGTCTATAGCAATCTCATCGATTTCTCCAAGGCCCTGGGTCAGCAGAGTAGCATTCTCATGATCTTCTCCCAGTCGCTGGCAGTTGTGCTGGAGAGCATAGATTCCCGCAGCTGCCAGTATCCCTGCCTGTCGCATACCGCCGCCAAGCATCTTTCGCCATTTCCTGGCCTCCAGAATCAGTTCACTGTTTGCACAGAGCAGAGAGCCGACAGGGGCTCCAAGTCCTTTTGAGAGACAGAGAGATACCGAATCAAAGTATGAGGCAATGACCGCTGCTGAGACATTGCGCTTCAGGGCAGCGTTAAAGATCCTGGCACCGTCGAGGTGGATGCGTAATTCTTCAGCTTTGGCAAAGGAGGCGGCACTTGCCAGATAATCCATGGGCAAGGCATTGCCGGCCTGGGTGTTTTCCAGGCAGATCAGGCGGGTACGGGCAAAATGGAAATCATTGGGTTTGATATAGCTCTTCACCTTGGCAAGATCCAGAGTGGAGTCTGCTTCGAACTCAATCGGTTGCGGCTGGATAGAGCCGAGAACTGCCCCTCCCCCACCTTCATATCTGTAGGTGTGGGCCTGTTGGCCCACGATATATTCGTCTCCCCGCTGGCAGTGACTGAGCAGGGCAAGGAGGTTTGTTTGGGTGCCGCTGGATGCAAAAAGGGCGGATTCAAAACCCAGCATATCTGCTGCCATCTCTTCCAGACGGTTGACAGTGGGGTCTTCACCAAAGACATCGTCACCAACATTTGCCTGGGCCATGGCAGAACGCATTTCAGTGCAGGGCCTGGTTACAGTGTCGCTTCTCAAGTCGATTATTTTCATGCTGTTATCCTGTGTTGAAAAAAGAGCATTTCCCCTTTTCTTAGAGAATAAGTGTGAGCAGGGAGAGAGTGGCAAAAGAGAGGAGTATGCCCCAGCCTACCAGGGCGGCAGTCAGTCTGGGGGCCAACCCTGCACTCATGGCCATGGCCCCTGCTGTGACCATGGGCGGCATGCCTGCTTCAAAAATGGCAATGCGGGATGCAGGGGAGTTCAGGCCCAGAAAGTGACAGATAAGGAGAGCAGCAAGGGGAGCAATGATCAGTTTTACCATCAGGCCGAAGCAGAACGGAAAACTCTGTCCCGGAGCCAGCTTGAATTTCAGTTGCAGGCCGATGGCGAACATGACCACGGGTACGAGTGAGGAACCGATTAGAGCCAGGCTTCCGGCAATGTCCGGCTGCTGCAGCTGTTTTGCAAAAAGGAGTGCGGTGAGCAGGGCGAGAAAGGGGGGGAAGGTGAGAATTCTTTTGGCAATCGCTCTGGTCCCTTGACGCTGCTGCTTGCTGTAGAAGGCGAGCACAAAAGAACCGTAGGTGGACAGGGCGAGAAATGATCCGAACTGGTCATAGATGATAGCATAGGAGACCATATCAGTGCTGAAGAAGGCCTCAATCATGGGGATACCAAGAAAAGAGGTGTTGCCCAGAGGAACGGTGAGGAGAAGTACTGCTGTGACCTCCCTTGACCAGGTGAACAGGTGGCTGGCAATCAGAACCAGGAAGGCTCCGAGGCCTGTCATGAGCCAGGGCATGAGAATGAGGATAACGAGCTCTGTGGAAAAGGAAAGTGTCGGGACCTGGCGCAGGATAAGAGCAGGAAGTGCGATCCAGATGACATAGAGGTTCAATGTCAGTGGAGCGTTGTCGGCAAAAACCGTCAGTCGTTGCAGAAGCAGACCGGCAGCGAGGCAGATGAAGATGAGGATAAAATTTTCCATTATAGAGAGGTCGTGAGATCTTGTAGGGGCGTTGGACTGTTTCTGAAAGGATACGAGGTCATCATTGTTGGGATGATGCTATTCTTATTTTTTTATCATACGCAAGCTGGGATTTTATATCATGTGTAAACTGGCTTTCTGTCTTGATAAAAGATGGGTTTGACGTGAGCCCGGTGCGCAGAGGCCTGGGTGAGGACCCTGCCTTTGTGCAAATTTATGTCTCCCATGTTGGTGAGACTGCAAAAGATGTGGGCATCTCTCTTCGTTAAAAGAGCTTGAGAGTAGACGATTATTTTTGCAGACCTGTTGCTTTCTTTTCCTTGATTCTGTGAGGTGTGCTTGTGTCAGGGGGAGAGAAAGTTGTTTCTCGGATTTATTCAACCCTTTCCACGACCAGGAGGGTGACGTCGTCATCAGGGGCAGTCTGGTTGCCAAACTGTTTCAACGCCCCAATGATATTCTGGACCGTTGCCTGCAGAGAGATGTCACGGCTTTTCTGTATTGAGTCGATGAGACGATCCTGAGAATAGAGTTCCCCTTTTTCATTTGCATAGTGGGTAATGCCATCAGTATAAAAGAAAATTCTGTCTCCGCAGCTGAGCTTTCCCTCTCCTTCCAGCCATGCACCGCCAAGTCCGCTAAGTCCTGCAGGGGGACCTCCCGCATCCAGGAGAGTGATTGCACCACCATTGGAAAGATGAATTGGAGGAGGATGACCGCCGCAGGAATAACGGAAGGTATTACGGCTTGTGTTAAAAAGGAGATAGACGACGGTCATGTAGAGGTTGAAACGTTCTATGGGAAATTCTCGATCCAGATCCTGGAGGACTTCCCCGGGTGAAGTGATGGTTTCACGCTTATCCCGTAATCCGGTTTTTGTTACAATTCCGCCAGATTGACTCAGTGCCTGGGTGGCAAGGGCTGTCATCATGGCAGCAGGAAAGCCGTGACCGCTGACATCAAGAATGGAGAGGGCAAGATGCTCATCATCCAGTCGCTGAATGTTGTAAATATCTCCCCCCACCCCCTGACAGGGTTTGAAATAGGAAGCAAAGCGTAGTTTCCTGCAATCGGGTACTCGCTTGGGGAGCAGGTTTTTTTGCAGCTCTGCAGCGGCCTGAATACCCTGCATCAGTTGCTCCTGATTAGCGAGCAGCTCACTGTTTGTCTGCTGGAGTGAACGGGTCAGACTGCTGATTTTTAAATGGATGCGGACTCTTGCCAGAATTTCTCTTTTACTAAACGGTTTTGTGAGATAATCAACTGCCCCGAGATCAAAGGCCTTTGCCTTTGCTTCGGTTTTATCTTGTCCCGTGAGCATGATGACAGGAATAGAGCGTAACTGTTCTTCTTCCTGCAGGATGGCACACAACTCAAACCCATCCATTTCGGGCATGGAGATGTCCAGCAGGATCAAATCAGGGAGCTGACTGCGGCAGATATCCAGCCCTGAACGGCCATTAACCGCATCAAAAACCTGGTATCCCGCCTCTTGAAGATAGGCCCTGACAAGAATTCTTATGGCTTCACTATCATCAATAACAAGGACTGTTGTGTGATTATCAGTTTGGACCATATTGTTATCAGGCATATTAGGATAAGAATTTATAAGAGTTTACCGGTTTCTGTGAAACGAATTGAAATTGTTACAAATATTTTACCAGGGTGAGAATGTTATCCTGTTCTTTTCGTGTGTAGCTCACTTCATCCATCACCTTGCGGATAATGGAGATGCCTCTCCTGTTTTCTGCGAGCAATTGAATTTCATTGCTGTGACTTACAGGGGAGTGTTCTCGAAGAAAATCCACCGGTTTTCCCTGGTCCACTAAGATGCAGATAACCTTGTCTTCGGTGACGGAAAGGTCCATATCGAGAACTGTATTTTCTTTCTGTTGATAGGCGTGCAGTACAATATTATTTGCGGCCTCAACCACGGCAAGTTCGAGTTGAAATGCATCGGTTTTGTCAAAACCAAGAGTGGTAAAAAGGGCGCGAACAGAGATGCCGAGTAACCATATATTGTTGAGTTGTGCAGGAATACGAAAGGAGATGGATGAGTCTGAAGCAATCACGTCAGTTACTGGAGGTGTAGGGGGGGGAGATTGAAAGAAATAGTCACGTTGCCTGCCTGAAATTTACAGATGAGGGTCTTGAGGACCGGAACAACATTCGGTCCGGGAAGGATAGGAAGATGCCAAGAAAGTGAGGTGGCCATCAATTCCGTTAAAAATGGCGGAATCTATCGCCATGTTCCATGATTACAGCTCCTGTAAGTTGATTCAAAAAAGCTTTGCTTTCTTTTGAAGGTTTGGTGAATTCAAGGCCATATTCTCCATCACGGCATGAGCGAATAACAGTGAGTTCCTTGAGCTTGAAATTCTTTCCAATGATACTTCTTATAAGCAATTCATCACCGATGGAGTAGTGAGAAGTCGATACCATGAGTATGCCGCCCGGACTGATATTGAGGATAACGGCGGTGGAGTTTTTTCCTGTGGCAGTGTTGGTGCAGTAGGCAACAAGGTCTTCGTCAAGAATTTGCCGATGACCGATTCTGCGGTGTTTTCTTCGTTCATCGCTCTCAACTTCTTCAACTTCTCCGTCATCCACCTCAAGCAGAATTGCCCAGTCATCTTCATCTTCTTTAGGAATTCCTGATACCGCCGAAATAGTCGTCCCGGTTCTTTTTTGTTTTTTCCAGGAGAGGCTGTTTAAGGCATCTTGGCGATCTTTTGCCTGGGTAAATATTTTATCCAGGCGTGTCATCTGGAGCAAGCTGAGGACCATTTCATTGACTCCGCAAAGGACCAGCTGTCCGCGTGAATCGATCTCCTTGAGACAGCGGACAATGGAACCGAGTCCAGTACTATCGACAAAATCGACTGCTGACATGTCGAGAAGGATATCCAGATGACCTTTCTGGATGAATCCTTTCATGGCGGTGAGAAAATCCTGGGCAAAGGAGGCGTCCAGGCGTGATCCTTCAAAGGTGACAATGAAGATGGATTGGATGATTTCAGTCTTTATTTTCATGGTACCAGGTTTCCATAGATGCGTATGAGAAAGACTTATTGCTATCGAACTGAATAACGAACGATAACTTATGTGCACTATTAAAGGATACTCTTTTCAATAAATACCTCAAGTAGATTTTCCTGAATTTCTTTTCTTAAAAACAAAACTTCACTGGTTTCCAAACACTATTCAAATCAAATTGGAACAGTATCCTAACAAACTTCAGTTTTATTGTCTGGTGAATAAGAAGAGTATCAATGTTACAGGGTTATTCGTAGAGAGTAGGCTAATGGAATAAAATGATATGCCTCAATGCTGTAAATTCTCGATACCAAAGTGACACCGTATTGAGAAATGTTGGGCTCACGATACTCATATTTATTTCCCTGTATGTCTCTGAAATAAGGGAAAATAGAGATGGGGAAGAACTTGTCGCGGCCCTTGACGTCGTGGAATAAGAAAGGAGAAATTCTATGAAGATAGTACTTGTTGTGGGAGCAAGTGGAACAGGAAAGGACAGCCTCCTTCGTTCTGCCCGATCTTATTATGCGCATGATTCACGATTCTGTTTTGCCAGACGTTATGTTACGCGGCCTCCGGATGAAAATGAAGACAATTATTATATTGATAGGGCAGGGTTCCTTATCCTCAAGAACCATGGCTATTTTCTGGCAGAATGGGAGGCCTATGGTAATTTGTATGGTATTCCCTGGTCTGCCTGTGAAGCCATTCAGGGGACGACTCTTTTCTGTTCGGTCTCGCGTACGGCCATCAGGAGTGTTGAGAAACAGTTTGATTCGGTGACCACACTGCAGATCACGGCCAGGGCAGAAATGCTCCAGTCGCGCCTTGAAAAGAGGGCACGGGAAAACGCTGCCAGCATTGAAAAACGGATAGCAAGAGCCAAGGAGCTCTGTCATGCCAGGGAGCTGATTCTTTTTGATAATTCGCCTCCTCTTTCTCAGACCACTATTTCGTTTATTGATCTGCTTCCCGAACTGATCACGGAAAAGGCGGAATACTCTTTTCATAAAAATGGCTTCACCGAGGAATCTTCTTCGTTACCAACAGCCTGCCTGGTAGACTAAATAATTAACGACTAGAAGTTGGTGGATTGCTTTCTAATTATAGGGGAA
>JAQYVF010000205.1 GCA_030145625.1 Desulfocapsa sp.
CAACAGAGAAACAGGCCTTACTCCCGTACTCTTGCCAGAGTCACAACACGCACTTCAGCGGCCCCTGCCCGCAACAACATCTTGCTGCATTCGGACACTGTTGTACCGGTGGTAAAGACATCATCCACCAGCACAATATTTTTTCTCCGTACCCGTTCCGGAAAACGAACGGTGAAGGCCTGGTGCAGATTCTTTCTCCGATCCCCCCCGTCAAGACCGGTCTGTGGAATGGTGTGGCGAACCCTTATCAGGGAATCAACAAGGATGAGATCTTTTCGATTTGGAAAAAGAAGATTGGCCAGGAGGAGGGCCTGGTTAAAACCGCGTTGACGCAGGCGTGAAAGATGAAGGGGTACCGGGACAATCCTGTCACTGTCTTGCAAGGGAAAGGGGGACAGCAGGCCAACAATTTCCCGCAAAGCTGGGAGGACCGAGATCTCCCCCTGATATTTCAACCTGTGCAGAAGCCCGCTGACCGGTTCCTGATAATGGGCAACTGCCCGCGCAGATGAGTAAGGAGGGGACTTGCGCAGACAGCGACCGCACAAATGATCAGCAGCTGCAGAATCAATCATTTCACGCCCACAGGCAGTACAGCAGGGTGACCTGATAAGCGAGACATCCTGCAAACACAAAGAACAGAGAGTCTGTCCATCAGGCAGAAGGCCTGTGCCGCAAACCGGACAGAGAGAAGGAAAAAGAAGATCCACAATCCCCTTCAACCATTTTTGAAGAAAAAAAAGATCAGAGAGCATTGCAACAGGGTGCGAAACAGGAACCTGATCCTTTACCATCACCATTCTCCCTTCTTTCTTTTATTTTTCCAATCAAAACAAAGTATACGTCACCTACCTGCTTCCCTTTCCATCAGGCCGATAACGTTATGCAGATCACTGTTCATCCGTTGAATGCCTGTGGGCAAGTTCAGCACAATTCGTCACTTTTTCCACTCACCCTATTTTTTATAAGATTGTGGCGAAGCATTCAAGAGCTTTGTGGAGAAAGAGGAGTGTCAAAAGAAAGTGAGCAACTCAATTCAGGACGAAATAAGTCTGGACAGGGGCATAAATTACAAAAAATTTTAGCCAAAGTGGAAAAAACATGCCTATTCCATAGAATAGCTCATGGTTACTAACCGGACCACCCTCCCAGACCCTGAGAAAAGGTCCTACCAGAAAACCAATCAAAAACACATGAGAAACAGCATATTAACTCAAGCGAAACTTTGCCAACATGGCCTGCAGCTGTTTGGCCAGCGCATTGATACTGGCCGCATCGTCATTGAGTCGCTGCCCTTCTGTTTTCACATCTTCGGTTGAGCTGCTGACCAGATTAACATCCCTTGAAATATCATCGGATACCGTCGAACTCTGCGCCACATTCTCGTTCACTTCATTGATACCCAGAGCTGCCTGGTGAATATTAGTAGCAATCTCTCTGGTGGTGACGGACTGCTCTTCAACCGCACTGGCAATAGTCGAGACAATCTCATTCACTTCCCCCATAACCTCTCCAACCTGCTTGATCTCGCTAACCGTGACATTGGTCGAGGATTGGATATGTTCGATTTTCCCACGAATCTCACCAGTGGCGTCAGCCGTCTGCTTGGCAAGTTCCTTAATCTCATTGGCAACAACGGCAAAGCCCTTGCCCGCTTCACCTGCCCGGGCCGCCTCTATGGTGGCATTCAGTGCCAGCAGGTTTGTCTGCTCAGATATCTCGGTAATCACTCCGGTTACTTTGCTGATTTCACTGGCAGCAATTCCAAGCTCATCCACCTTATTTGAGGCATGATTGGCCTGAGTAACAGCCTGCTCGGTTATAGAACGGGCCTTTTCCGAATTGGAGGCAATTTCGCTGACCGTTGCACTCATCTCCTCCGAAGCTGAAGCCACCATAGTCACATTGGTTGCCGCTTCCTCACTGGCAGCAGCAACCGAATTCATATTGACGCTCATCTCCTCAGAGGCCGTAGCCACACTATTGGCCAGATCTGTTGTTTCATGCGCACTGCCAATCATTTGCTCACCCACAGAGCTAAGATGGACAGAAGTTTCAAGCAATTCATCGGCCTGAGCACTGATACCACTGAACATCTGCTGCAATCGATCAATCATCTCATTAAGAGAAAGGGAGAGTTTTCCAGCCTCATCCTTCCCCATAACCTTGACCTTTGCTGTCAGATCGCCACTTGATAGTTTAGAGGCCAGTTCAACAGCTTGACCGATAGGCCCAGTAATCTTCATGGATATAAACAAACCGGCAGCGATGGCAAACAATGTGGCCAGACCGATAATAGCAATCGAGTTACGCATGGCACTCCGCGTATTGCTTTCCATGTCCCTTCTGGCATTGATCTCTATAGTGTCCAGCATCTCCATAATTTTGATTCCAGCGCCATCAGCCCGCTCATCAATCTCGCCCAGTCTGGTCTCAAGATTTTTGATAACGCGACCAGTCAGTTCATCTTTTTTCAACTCATAAAGCTTGGCCAAGCCAGTCGCGAAATCTTTTGCATAAAGATCCTGCGCCTGATTAAGCTTATCTCTGGATTCTTTATTTTTGATTGGCGCAAGGTGCCCGGTGTCAACCTCACCCCCATTGAGCAGTGCTTTAGAATATGTTGCATAATTTAATGCGACCTCACGATTCTCACCCTAGGCATCCTCAAGCTCCCTTTTGTCTCCTGCCACCAACACTTCCATAAGGATCTGCATGGAACTGCGCACCGAAAGCTTCATTTCCATAGCTGCATCTACCATGGCTGCCGACCTCATGTTTCCCACCATGGTGCGATACCCCATGGTACCTGTGAGAACAACCAACATGGCAACAAAAACAAACCCACTAACAATTTTGGTACGGATAGAAATGTCATTCAATTTCATCAGCTCATCCTTACAAAAAAAAGATCACAAAAGCCGTCTCAATCCTCCATCTATCTTTTTAGAAGCAGTAGACTTATTAGAGTATTGGCTACACTGGCACCATGAAAAATAATATTTTCTCATATAAAAGTAATTATCAATTAATCATTTCAAGCTTATGTCCGCTATAAATTTAATGCAAGAAAATATTAAAACCTACCTAACCCCACTTCAGAAAGGAATCCAGAAGGATTCCTGCAAAACTGAATTCATAACAAATACCTACAAATCGACTATCAAATAACAATAGTTACTACACAGCTATATCAAACATATGTTAACAACTCGCAATCTATAGATAAAATCTACCACACTTAAAGCATGAGAAAAAACGTCACTTTCCAGCAACCTCCTACTGGCTCTCCATACCAATAAAAAGTGTTTCACTCCCTCCTTTATCCAACATATGAAGCATTCCGGCTGTCCCATTTCGCCACACAAATTTCTGCACAAAGCCTCCTCTTGACTGTCAACGATGACCGACAACACTTTCTCTTTTTTTTCAGTA
>JAQYVF010000044.1 GCA_030145625.1 Desulfocapsa sp.
CAGGTGGGGACTCCCACGGCCATGCATCGTCTGGCCGAACGCATGGGAACCGACAATGAGTTGGACTACATGATACTCTCCATTTTTGCCGATGTTCAAGATCCGGTTTCTTTGGAAAAGATTAACGATACGTTGCGATCACATTACGCTCACATGCGTAACTATGCAAAGCAGGAACTGGTTCGGATCGGACCAAAGGCTGTGCCCTCCCTCATAGAAAATTTGATCCACGATGATACCGATTTCTTAATACACACCTTGAATGTATTAGGAGACATTGCTGATGAGTCAGCCATCATGCCCATTCGAAAACTTCTGGGGCGGGATCCCAAAGATGCCAATATTCGTTTTGCCGCTTATGAGGCTCTTGCTCTGTTGCCTCTGCGTAAAGGTGCCTATACCCTGACTGCTGGACTTACTGATCGTGAAGATCACGTCTGTATGGCTGCGGCCAGGGCCATTGAACGGAACTATTCCGAGATCTTGACTGCTGGAATTAAGAATTTGTTACGCAGTAAAGATGATGAGGCGCGTCATATTGCTAAAATCATTGTTAACGGTCAGGTGGATAAAATTTTTCTCAGCCTGGTGGATGAGGATTTTTTCCAGGAGCTGGCCCTGATTTACCTTCCCCACGCTCATAAAGATGTCAGGGAGCACTATGCTGAAATACTGACCCAAGACGGTCATGAGAGTTTTGTTAATAAATTCATGGGGAAAGAGGACGGGGCGAGCAGGGTCAAGGTTGTGGCCGTGGATGACTCACGGATGATACTTAATATTTATAAGGCTACTCTGCATGAATTAGGTTTTGATCCGGTTCTCTTTGAATTTCCTGCATCTGCCATCGATTGGCTACAAAAAGAGAGACCGGCAATGGTCTTGACTGATCTTAATATGCCTGAGATCACCGGTGTTGAACTGACTTCCAGGATTCGGGAAAAATACTCGGTAGAAGAGTTGCCCATCATCATGGTAACCACGCAAAATGAGGCCACAGACAATGAGGCTGCTTATGAGGCGGGGATTAGTAAGATTATACAGAAGCCTTTTAATGCTGAAACGTTAAAGGCTGCCATGGGAGAATTTCTGTAGGGCGGGAAGATGTCCGTTGGTCTTAAGTGCCAAGAAAAGTAAGATACCTTTTACTACTTGTTCTCCAAAACGTCCTGTTGCAGGTAGGTTCTCAGCTTATCAAAATGTCTTCCCACATCTTCAGGTTTGTGGGCGTCGGATCCTGGTACAAGGGGGATGTCGAGCGCTATCGCTTCTTTCAGAATAAAGGAAGCTGGAAAGGGGTCACCCCGGAGGGTAAATCCGGAGGTGTTCATCTCAAGTGCCATTCCCTTCTTTTTGACGGCCTGCAGGAGTGTCCTGATTGGTTTTGTGTATTCTCTGCCAATGGAAGCTTCTGGCTGAAAGCGTAAGGCCGCGTCCAGGTGGCAGAGCACTGTCCCGGGTAGAAACTCCACCGCTTCTGTGAGAGTGGTGAGGTAGTCGGCAAGGACTCGCTTGCAACCGACCTTCTCGATTGCACGGATATTTATTTCTTTTCTGCTCACCAGGTTCAGGTGGTGAGCCCCCTCGGGCTGGGGCATGAAGTGGTAGGAGACACCTATCCTGTCCCACTTCCTTTTATTTAATCTTTCCAGTAGCTCTTCTTTGTGGCTTGGACTGTATCCTACCTCTACCCCGAGACTGACACGAATAGCATCCTTGTATTTCTCTCGCAGCCTATTTCCTTCGCTGAAATAGTTGTCAAAATCATCTTCCGTGAGCCATGTACATTCAAAATAGTGTACCTCGGCTTCCATATGCTCAAGAAAGACAATTTCCTGCAGCCCGGCGGCAATTCCACAAAGAACATACTCCTCCATTTCTCCTGAAGCGTGATGGCAGTATCGGGTATGGACATGCCCATCCGAATGGAGAAGAATCTGAGGAAGGGATTTGATCATGGTACTGGGAAGAGGGAAGGGTCAGGCATTTCCTTTGGGGAAGAAATGAACTACTCCATCAATCTCAGAGGTATCACATATGTGTCCCACATCGAGTTCGAGTTCGAGGAACTCTTCAATCCCTTCAAGGGGAAGAGAAAGAGAGGGGCCTTCTGGGAGATGATACACTAAAGTCTGGATTCTTGAAAAGTCCAGGGGACGAACGAAAAGTTTCATGCACGGTTCCTATATAAAAAGACCGGTGTTATCCGGGAATAGATCAAATGATCGGCAATTGAATATAAGACATTTTTAACAAACCGCAAGGGCTTAGAGAGGAGAGGGAGACATCTTTTCTTCCAGAGAAATCCATAGAGGAAATAGGTTTGACACTGACCAGCTATGTGTTTAGTATACAGGGCCTAATCGATACGAAACTATCTTGAAAAAGAGATTATACATTAAATTGAACAAAGGTGTTGGAATGACTGAGAAAGAGATGTCTGGGAAGGAAAAAGTACTATTTGGCAAGGCCACCAATCCTTCTAATATCCTGCCCAAAAAATTGACCCTGGAGAGTAAAATTAAGTTTCGCTGTCATCCGGGGGTGAGTTGTTTTACTGCCTGCTGCGGAGGAATTAAGATCATTCTTACTCCATATGATATCCTGATGCTTAGAAAACGTCTGGATATCCCTGCTCATGAGTTACTGCAGCAATATACTGTTCCCGTCTACCTGGAAGGAACAGATATGCCGGGAGTTGCTCTCAAGCTGACAGAGGAAGACAACAGGTGTCCGTTTGTTACTCCTGAAGGGTGTACAGTCTATACCGATCGTCCGTCGGCCTGTAGGTATTATCCGGTGGGAATGGCAGACTTTCATGAAGGGCAGGGTGCCATGGGTGGAGGTGCCGACCACAAAGATGAGGAGAAATTCTTTTTCATTGTCAAGGAAGAGCACTGCAAGGGCTTTGAAGAAGACAAGGAGTGGACTGTGGCAGAATGGCGTGCCGATCAGGGTGTTGATGTCCGTGATGAGATGAATAAAGAATGGTTGCGCCTGGTTATGCGACGCAAATCATTCGGACATCAGGCATCTCTTTCGGAACAGGCCAAGCGTATGTTTTTCATGACCTCCACTGATTTAGATCACTTTCGCAGGTTTATTTTTGAAAGTTCTTTTCTTGATACCTACATGATCGATGAAGAAATATTGGAGAAGATCAAGAATGACGATGTGGAACTGATGCTCTTTTCTTTTCAGTATCTGGCCGCTTCCCTTTTTGGTGCGGAAGGACTGCCTATCAGGGAAGACAAAATTCAGGAGAAAGTCAAAGAGATCAAACAACGGCAGGATGATTCGGTAACGCAGTCCATTGAGGATTACAAAAAAATCAAGGCGGATCGTGGTGAAAAAATAGAGATTGATCTTGATATGAAAGAATAGTTTTTAGAGAGTTGTGAACAGGGATTTTTAACAGCAGATGGGGTGAGCGGTGTATCTCATTTCATCTGTTGCTATCCTGATAAAAAAAAGGGTCTTGGAAGATTAACTTCCAAGACCCTTTTTTGTTTTAATGCTTCTACAAACTCTATCTGCTGCCATGTGGTAGCAGATAGAGGAGGAGAGTTGTTATTTTTCAGGATCCAGTGACGCGGCACGCGCCTGAAGGAATTTCCAGCTCTTGGTCACATCATTCTGAGACTGTGCCATAAGTTCGTCGGCATGCTCGGGATTCATCATCTTCAGCATGCGGTAACGATTCTCTCCCATGGCGTATTCCTCAAAGCTCAGTGTGGGCTCTTTGGAGTCGATGGCGAGAGGATTTTTACCAGCATCTTCCAGTGCTGGATTGAAGCGGTAGAGCGGCCAATGTCCACACTCGACAGCCTTTTTCTGCTGGTGCAGTCCCTTGGTCATGTTTATGCCGTGGTTGATGCAGTGGGCATAGGCAATGATCAGAGAAGGTCCGTCGTAGGCCTCTGCTTCGGCAATGGCCTTGGCTACCTGGACCGGGTTGGCGCCCATGGAGACCTTAGCTACGTAAACGTTACCGTAAGTGGAAAAGATCATGCCGATATCTTTCTTCGGCATCTTTTTGCCGCCTGCAGCAAATTGTGCTGTGGCAGCACGCGGGGTGGATTTCGACATCTGTCCACCGGTGTTGGAGTAGACCTCGGTGTCAAGGATCATGACATTGACATTTTCACCGGATGCCAGGACGTGATCCAGTCCGCCGTATCCGATGTCATAGGCCCAGCCGTCACCGCCGAAGATCCAGACAGATTTCTTCACCAGGTAATCGGCACAGCCTAGGAGACGTTTGGCAATCACATCGCTGCTGCCGGCCAGTTTGGCCTTGAGCTTGGCCACGCGGTCACGCTGGGTCTCGATCTCGACCTGACTTTCCTGGGAGGCCTTCAGGATATCATCACTCATTTTTTTGGTGATGAGCTTGGCGGTAACTGCTTTAGCCAGCAGTTCAGCGGCCTGGGAAGACAGCTTGCTGACAGAGGCACGCATACCAAGACCGAATTCTGCATTATCCTCAAAAAGAGAGTTTGCCCAGGCAGGTCCTCTTCCGTCTTCACGTTGACAGTAGGGGGTGGTGGGCAGGTTGCCGCCGTAAATGGAAGAACAGCCGGTGGCATTGGCGATCAGCATACGGTCACCGAACATCTGGGTAACGAGTTTGATGTATGGGGTTTCGCCACAGCCTGCACAGGCACCTGAGAACTCAAAAAGCGGACGCAGGAGCTGGCTGCCTTTGATGGTTGCCGGATTAACATCGGCAGGATTGACTTCGGGCAGAGCGAGGAAGTATTCCACGTTCTTGGCCTGAGTCTTGCGGATTGCTTCGGAGTTGGAAACCATCTGCAAGGCCTTGTTGCCTTTTTTGCCGGGACAGACATCCATACACTGGGTGCAGGAACAGCAATCCTCGGTGAAAGTCTGGATGGCGAAGCTGGCACCCTTGAAGGCTTTGCCCACTGCCGGAATAGACTGGAAGCTTTTGGGAGCCTTGGCCAGGCTCGGAGCGACTTTCATACGGATAGCTGCATGGGGACAAACCAGAGAGCACTGACCGCACTGGATACAGTTTTCGGGGTTCCATTCGGGAACGTGGACACCGATGTTGCGTTTCTCGTACTGAGTGGTGGCGGTGGGCCAGGTTCCGTCATCAGGCATCTGGGAAACCTTGATCTGGTCACCCTTGCCTTCGATCATTTTGGCCGTTACCTCTTTGACAAATGCCGGAGCATTCTCAGGTACGGTGGGAGGCATGGTATGGCCACTGGTGGATTTACCCAGTTTGACGGAAACGATGTTCTTCACAGCAGCATCAACAGCTTCGTAGTTCATGTTGACAACTTTATCGCCCTTCTTGCCATAGGTCTTTTTGATGGCGTTCTTGATGGCGGTGATGGCTTCTTCCTCGGTAATAATTCCGGAGATGAGAAAGAATGCGGTCTGCATGATCATATTGATGCGGGCACCAAGACCCAGGGCCTCACCGAGAGATAGGGCATCGATGATGTAGAATTTGGCTTTTTTGTTAATCAGGTCTTTCTGCACATTATTGGGCAGCTCTTTCCAGATCTGTTTTGCATTGAAAGTGGTGGTCAGGAGAAAGGTCCCTCCTTCTTCCAGGTTGCGCAGCATGTCATACTGATCAAGAAAGGTGAAGTTATGACAGGCGATGAAGTTGGCCTTATTAATTAAGTAAGGGGCCACAACCTGGTTTTTACCAAATCTCAGGTGAGAGGTGGTGATGGACCCGGACTTCTTAGAGTCATAGACAAAGTAACCCTGGGCTGAGTTGTCGGTCTCGGTACCGATGATTTTGATGGTGTTTTTGTTGGCACCGACAGTACCGTCAGAGCCCAGACCGTAGAACATAGCACGATAGACATCATCACCTTCGATGGAGAAGGCATCGTCGTAAGGCAGGCTGGATCCGGTTACATCATCATTGGGACCAACGCAGAAATGATTTTTGGGAGCCATGGCTTCCATATTGTCAAAGACGGCCTTGGCCATTGCCGGAGTGAACTCGGCAGAGCCCAGTCCATAACGGCCGCCAAGGATCAGAGGCTGGTAGGCAGAGGTGTTGGATTCGGTGGCCTCGCCGATGGCAGCGCGGACATCAAGGTAAAGCGGATCTCCGGGAGCACCAGGCTCTTTGGTTCTGTCAAGGACAGTGATACGCTCGACGCTTGAAGGCAGAGAATTGACCATGGCCTTGGTGTCGAAAGGTCTGAAGAGGCGAACCATGACCATACCTACACTCTTACCTTCACTGACCAGATGGTCAATGGTGGCACCAACGGTCTCGCAACCGGAGGCCATCATGACAACGACATCTGTCGCATCCGGGGCACCGTAGTAATCGAAAAGGTGGTATTGACGGCCCGTGATGGTGGCAAACTTATCCATGGTCTCCTGAACGATACCAGGAGTAACGTCGTAGTACTTGTTCACGGTCTCACGACCGGTGAAATAGACGTCAGGGTTCTGAGCAGTACCACGCATGGTTGGGTGATCAGGGGACAGGGCGCGTTCGCGATGGGCGATGATCAGATCCTCATCAATAATGGCAGCCATATCATCATTGGTCAGTTCCTCGATCTTCTGAATCTCGTGGGAGGTCCGGAAGCCGTCGAAAAAGTGGACAAAGGGAATACGGCTGGCAAGAGAGGCCTGGGTGGAAATAAGGGCCATGTCCATACATTCCTGCACATTTCTGGAGCAAAGCATACCCCAACCGGTTTGACGGGCAGCATAGATATCTGCATGATCACCGAAGATGGAGAGTCCCTGGCAGGCGATGGAGCGGGCAGTGACATGGAAGACGGTGGGAGTCAGCTCACCGGCAATTTTATACATATTAGGGATCATCAGCAACAGTCCCTGAGATGCGGTAAAAGTGGTACACAGGACGCCTGTGGCAAGGGAGCCATGCAGAGAACCGGCAACACCGCCTTCTGACTGCATCTGAGTAACAACAGGGATTGAGCCCCAGATGTTTTCTTGTTTTCCTGTTGCCTTGGTATCTGCCTCAGCAGCCATAGGTGAAGATGGTGTGATGGGGTAGATGGTAATGACTTCGCTGGTAGCATAGGCGACATGGGTACATGCCTGGTTACCATCGATTGTGACCATTTTTCTCGACATTGATGATTCTCCTTTGTTGTTGTGGTGAAATTAGAAGACAGAGGACAAAAAGATGAAAAACGCAACGGTAATTTCGTTATTCTTGTCTGCTGCTGTCTCCTAATGCAGTTCTTTGGGTTACTGCTATTTTTGAGGAAGGTCGCTCAAGTCGTCAACTCCCTGGCTGACGATGACGTATCCTTCCAGACCTTCAAGTTCTTTAATTAGAGACTCAACCTCATCGTCATAGGGTATAACACGAATTGAGACTCGTTTGGATCCGGCAGGAGCATCTTCAAAAGAAGTCAGGATGGAAAGTACTCTGGCCCGGTTTTGACGCAGGACATCAATCAGTTTGGAGACAGAGCCTCCGGCGTCAGACATGTCCATGACAATCTGAAAGGCACCATCCTGAATGCCTGTGGCGTGGATAAAACCTCGGAGTACGTCTGACTCGGAAAGCAGTCCCACCAGATTTTCGTTCTCATCGACAATGAGCAGACCTGAAATTTTTTCTTTGAGCATGACCACTGCTGCTTTTTCCAGCGTATCGCCCAATTTCAGACAGATGGGACTCCCGGTCATTACATCTTTGACTTTCATTTCAGAGAGGAGGTAGTACATCTCATGCAGATCTATCTCTGTTTTACTGGAGGGTGAGGCTTCCTTCAGGTCACGGTCAGTGATGATTCCTGAAAGTTTGCCCTGGGAGACAACAGGCAACCTTCTTATGTTGTTGTCTTTCATTGTTCTTCCGGCCCGCATGACCGAGGTGTTGGCATCCACGGTAAGTATGGTGGTTGCCATCCAGTCCTTAATTAACATAATGTCTCCTTGTGTGACGCAGATGGTGAAAGTGGATTAATGACAGTTCTGCTTCCCGAGACTCAGCAGCCTGAGTGGTATTTTGAACATAAAATAGTAGAGCAGAGTTGGTCAATATAAAATATTTTTACCGTAGACGCAAGTATTAGTGATGAATGGTGTTGGAATCAAGAGAAGGGAGTCTGCAGGCAGAGTTGAAAGAAGTCTTCAAGAGGCTTTCTGAACTATCCTGAATTTTCTTAAACATTCACCTAACTCTCTAAAATATTGTTTTTTTGTGGTCGTCTCTCGCTCATGTGAAGAGGTGGCAGGTAGTCTGATTGATTGTTTTGCCTTTCTTTAAAACAGTTGCTTCTGTATATCGATTATCCATTGCACTACGTTTTTTCTTGAAATTCTCCATTGAACTGCTAGAAGAGGGGCATGATAAAATGGGGAGTTGTGTCTATATATAATAGAGCTGCTTGGAACACCTTACAGGTATGTTCTTAAATTTATCTTTATACCGGGGAGACACATCATTTGGTCATGAGGCCACTGAAACAGGAACAGTTGGAGGCGTTATTGATCTACCTTCAGGGGGAAGAGGATTATATCTTTTTCGACACTGTTCGTAGTGATAAGGAAAATGTGTCCTCCCTGCTCTTTTTACATCCCCAGCAGAGACTGGAGTGTTTTCCCGAAGACGATCCAGTCGCTTTTTGTGCCAAAATGCAGGAGGTGCTGGATCAGGGGCAATACCTGGCAGGATGGATGAGCTATGAGTTTGGCTATTTGCTGGAGCCGGGGCTGTTTCCTCTGCTTCCCGTAAGTGCGACCGGTGGTGGTCCCCTCGCCTCTTTTGCAGTTTTTTCCGAACCGCTGATGTTTGATCATCAGACAGGCCGTAATCATTTGCCCTGCTCCTCGACATCCGCGCTCAAGCTACCTGACTTCCAGATTGAAGGTTTACGGCCCAGTCAGTCCCGGAGTAGTTATCTGGATGCCATCTGCCGAATTAAGGAATATATCGCTGCCGGTGACACTTACCAGGTCAATTACACCTTAAAGCTTCTCTTTAATTTCTCCGGTTCTGTTGAAAGCCTGTACCAGACCTTGCGCCGAAACCAATCTGTGGCCTACGGCGCCTTGATGCGTTTCGGCCACGAACATATCCTTTCTCTTTCTCCAGAGCTTTTTTTTCGTGTCCAGCCTGACTCTATTGTTGTTCGTCCCATGAAAGGCACCTTGAAACGGGGGCGACACATGGAGGAAGATCGAGAGTATTGCCGGATGCTCCAGACAGATACCAAGAATCGAAGTGAGAATGTGATGATCGTTGATCTCCTGCGCAACGATCTTGGCCGTCTTATGCGAAAGCTTGGGGATAAAAGGGTGGTGACACAGTCGCTCTTTGATGTGGAACGTTATGAGAGTCTGCTGCAGATGACCTCCACCATCAGTGCTGAGACGGGTGAAAATGTGCTGGCCGGGGTTTCGCTTTCCGATCTTTTTACAGCTCTGTTTCCCTGCGGTTCCGTAACCGGTGCCCCTAAGATTCGGACAATGGAAATTATAGGTGAACTGGAAAAAGAAGCACGCGGCGTCTATACCGGGGCCATTGGTTATTTCGCTCCGACAGGAAAAGCTGTTTTTAATGTCCCTATCCGCACCATCCGTCTTGCTCATGGAAAAGGAGAGATGGGGATCGGTTCCGGTATCGTTCATGATTCAATTCCGGAGCAGGAGTGGGAAGAGTGTCTGCTAAAGGGACATTTTCTGACCCAGCCGCTTCCGGAATTTTATCTTATCGAGACCCTCCTGTGGGAAGCGGGACAGGGATATTGGCTATTGAATGAGCATCTGGAACGGTTGCAGGAGTCAGCTCTCTTCTTTTGCTTCAGTTATGACAGGAATGGAAGTCTTGCGTACCTGAAACGGCTGGGCGAAAAGATCGGTGAGCAGTATGCCCGGATTCGCTTGACTCTTCTTAAGGACGGGACCGTGCAAAACACTTTTCAGCTCTGTGATCCTCCTTCTCATCACGGCCTGCCTGATAATTTGGCAGAATATAATAATGATCTGCCTTGCATCACTCTGTCTGAAAAAAAGGTGGATTCTTCTTCGCTCTGGTATTTTCACAAAACCAGTCATAGGGATTTGTTTCAGGAGGAGTTTGCCAGGGCACAGGAACAGGGTTTTTTTGATATCTGTTTTCTCAATGAACGTGAGGAATTGACTGAAGGCTGTATTTCCAACATCATCTTGTATCTTGACGGCAAATTTGTCACTCCCCCTATTTCTTCAGGGCTCCTGGCTGGAACCATGCGGAAGAAACTCCTTAAACAACCCCACACTGGACTTCAGGAAAAGGTATTGACTCGCGAAGATCTTTACCGGGCGGATGGGTTGTTCTGCTGTAATTCCGTTCGAGGCGTGGTTCAGGTCCGTTTGGCAGGTAAGCAATAAGGAACTTCTTCTTACTTATTGCCAATGGTGTGGGTGTCAGTGTTGTCAGCTCTGCCTAAGCGCAATGTACAGATGCTTGTTGAGAAAACACCTTTCCTTACGGTATATCGATAATCTTCAAGAAAGCTCTGGTCCGGTTTTGCCTGGGAGCTTGCAGCAATAGGCCACCTTGCAAAATTTCCTTTTCGCCCAAACTCTTCGTTATGAGATAAATTTTATCCTCGGAATATCAAATATATGCACCCCAAGGGCACTTGTGCCCGTAGTTAGGGTGATTCTTGTAGGGCACCTGCGGTTAAATTTATCTCATGTCTCGATTTTGAACGAAAATTCGAATTTTTCAAGGTACCCAATAGATTATACGTTAGGGAGAGGAGTGGGCTCTGGCAAACAAATGCAGCTGAACGATAAGGTGGGAAGTCCCTTTTTTCTCTATCTTCGGGAGGGGGCTTTACTGGATTAAGCCCTGTTCCTCTGTCTCGTCAAACTCAACTGGAGGGATGAGGAGATTGTGCTCTCCTCCAAGTGCACGCACGGTAGCCATAAAGGCGGACGGGAGGGGTATTTCCCGGTCTGCAGATAGGATATTGCAGCTGTCGGCCTGTTTGAGGATATGGGTGGAATCGATTCCTTCCTGATTATCACAGACGGTTTGGACTCGAAGGGCATCGGTGAGCGGAGCAATCAGATGAGGGAGTTTGGACGACAGGTTGAGTAGTTCCTGTTCAATGTCTCCCCGGTGCTGTTTTTGAAAATTTTGGAATTTTTCTTCCGGGTTGCTTGTACCGAAGAGTTCGTTAGTGATGGCACCTGTGAGCATGGTTTGTGAGGTGGTATCCAGATCCGGGTGGTTTTTTGAAATGATACCTTTGAGTTCTTTGAAAAAGACCATCTGAATAACAGCGACTCCTTCACGAAGGACAGGGATGAGGCGGGAATTTTTTTTTTCTGATTCTTGATTCATAAGTCTCTCTTTTACAAAACGACCTTGACAGCGGCATGGTTTGTTAAATTACTGTAATAACCCAGTCTGATTTCTTCATTTTCCACTTGGATTTCAACGTTTAAGCTGCAATACTTGCCTCCGGAACTGGTGTGGGATTTGCTGATTTGGGGAGTATTCTTTCTGCAGACGATCTGGATGGCCTGCAGAAGAGCCTCTTCATCGGTGCCGATGACTTTGTAGAGCCAGGTGCAGGGATAATTGATATCGGGTTTTTCTTTGCAGGAAAATGGTTTCGGGAATGGGTCTATATTCATTGCTGGTGAAGTAGGTTGATTTAAATGTAGGTTTTACGGGAAGAAATTCTTGTAGCTATGGCGTATCTCTTCGTCTCGTCGTGATTTCTGGTGCGAGGGGTGAGGCGGTATGTCTTAGGCGTAGCGTAACCACAAAGATTGATTGGATTATTTTTCTTAACGGTTGGTCTGATTTTTGTTGAACCTGGAACTATAATACTCACCCAAAAGGATCTTTTACCCCATATCTTCATTTCGGTAAAAAGAAAAATGCTCAGGGATTAAAAAAATCTGTTCATTTTTGATAAATTGTGAACAGAATATCTTGTCTTAAAGAGTGGTGAGGAATTTTTTCGCTGCCTGGCTCTGTTTCCCTGATTTACCCTATAGTTGATAAATTGGAGAGAGCTTGACTATCGGTTGGTCGAAAAAAGTGGCCAAAGTTGTCAAGGCAGCTGCCTTCCTTGGTTTTAATGGAACTGAAAGTCTGCAGGACCAGTACGCTACGTCTTCGGTACAGGATATCTCGGCCCATTAAAAGACACTGTTTTATTCTGCAGCATCGGCTGTTTCCCTCGTAGTTAACTTGATCGTTGTCGGCAGGTTTGGAATCTCTCTGCCGGAAGAGATCGTTGACCGTGTCCATGTTATAGTGCATAATCAATGAACATAGGTTTATTGGTTGTGAATAGTCTGCAATGTTCATTTTCAGAAGTTATTAGGACGCTATGGCCCTTTTTCCTCTCAAAAGTTACTCTCTGCGCAGTAAGGCGACTTTTATTGTGGTTGTGGTTGTGGTAGCAAGTTTGGCACTTACCACCATTATTAATATCTATCAGACAAATCGACTTATTGAGTCTGAACAGAAACGATCAGCCGAGTCTATTGTTCAAGGCCTGTCCCAGGCTGCAGAGTTACCAATGATTGTCCAGGATACGCAAGAGTTGGATAGGCTTTTGGGCGGTTTTCTCTGGAATAGTCAGGTGCAGTTTCTTCTTATCTACAATAATGAGAATGAGATCGTGGCTCGACGTATTTTGGATGAAGACGCCTTTGCACATTTTAATTACTCCGGTAGTAGTGGAGGGTCTTTGGTGGTTTCCAATCCCATCATGTTCAGGACCGATGACAATTTTCAACGGTGGTCCATCACTGCTACAGAGAAGGAGTCTCTGGGGGATAAAGAGGTGGGTAAGGTGCTGGTGGCCCTATCTCTTGGTGCTGTTCGCAAGGCTCAGTTGTACCAGGCATTTGTGTCGCTGGTGGCTGCTCATCTTGCAGCCGCGCTGGGCATATTTTTGATTTTTAATCTGATTGGCAAGTGGAGTAGGAGAGTTGACGGTCTGGTAACTGCTGCCGATGCCATGAAAAGCGGGGATTTCAGTCACCGGGTCCCAGTCGATTCCAGAGATGAAATCGGGAAATTGGCTTCGGCATTTGAGGCCATGCGTAAGGCGGTTCGGCAGCGTGACAGTGAGTTGCATGAGCTTAATGACTCACTGCACGGTCTGGTCAGGGAGAGAACTGAAAAGTTGGAACGGGCCATGGTCGAGGCTCAGACCGCCAATGAGGCAAAATCCAGTTTTCTTGCGAATATGAGTCATGAAATAAGGACGCCCATGAATGCCATTATCGGTATGGTTGGGCTTGCCTTAAATAAAAAACTCAGTCCTAAGCTTCGTGAGTATCTTCTCACGGTTCGCTCCTCTGCCGAGTCTTTGTTGGCGATTATTAATGATCTCCTCGATTTTTCAAAAATTGAGGCTGGAAAGATAACGCTTGAACAGGTAGATTTCCAACTTTATCAGTTTTTCGATAAGCTTGCTGATCTCTTCGGCGATCAGGCCGCGAGTAGAGATATCGAGCTGGTTATCGGTATCGAGCCTGGTGTCCCGGCGGCCCTTCGTGGGGACTCTTTGCGTTTGGAGCAGGTTTTTGTTAACCTTTTGGGTAATGCCATTAAGTTCACTGAACATGGTGAAATTCTTGTTCACGCCACCATTGATTTGGAGCTAGATGACACTGTTCGTATCCTGTTTTCAGTAAAAGATACCGGAGTAGGGATTGGGCAGGAGCAATATGAGTCACTCTTTGAGCCATTTACTCAGGCAGATGGATCTACAACCAGAGAATATGGAGGGACCGGTCTTGGTCTTTCCATCTGTCGTCGTCTGGTCAATCTGCATGGTGGAGAGATTTGGGTGGAGAGTACACCTGGTGAGGGAACCACGATCTTTTTTACTGTAGAATTTATTCGATTGCCGGAAGAGCGTGAAGTTCAATACGTGGTTCCGGCCACCATCAGGGGACTGAAGGTGTTGGTTATTGATGACAATGAGACAGTCAGGCGCATTACTGCCAACATGCTGGAATCTTTTCATTTCCAGGTCGATGTGGCTTCTTCCTGTGACAAGGCAAGATTCCTGGTTGATGAAGTTATTACCCGCTATGATCTTCTCCTCGTTGATTGGCGTATGCCCGGAATTGATGGGATTGAGTGTGTTCGAGGTTTTCGTGAAATGGATGGGGCGGATAAGGTGCCGATTATCATGATGACCGCCTTTGGAGGTGATCGTGAAGTTGTAATGGCCAAGGAGGTAGGGATCAATTATTTTCTTACTAAACCAGTGAAGCAGTCCCTGCTTTTTGATACCATAATGGAAGTTTTTAACTATCCGGAGGCAATGCATGTAAGTCTTGATGATCGTGAGAATAACAGGATGCTGCCTGGTTCCGTACATCTGACAGGTGTCCGTATTCTTCTGGTGGAAGATAATCGAATTAATCAGAATGTTGCCAGAGAATTGCTCGAAAGCGTCGGGGGTATAGTTGAAATTGCCAATAATGGGCAGGAGGCTGTCCATATTCTTCAGGACAGAGGTGAGGAATTCGATGGTGTTTTGATGGATGTGCAGATGCCGGTGATGGATGGATATGAGGCCACGAAAGCTATCCGCAGTAATCCTGCGTTAAACGGTTTGCCGGTTATTGCCGTTACTGCTCATGCCATGCAAAGTGATCGTGACAAATGCATACAGGCCGGTATGAATGACTACGTGGCAAAGCCTATTACTCCGGAGTTGCTGTTTTCTGTCCTTGCTCGCTGGACCAGGCCGGATCAGGTCGGGCACATGTATCGGGAGGATAAAACTGTTTTTGCACTGCCGGAAGGCATGGTTGAACTACCGGAATCGTTTGAGGGAGTACATGTTGAGTCCGGTGTTTCCAGGATGGCGGGCAACATGAAGTCATACCTGAGGATGTTGAAAGACCTCCAGCAGTTTGGTAATGAGGTGGTGGAAAGACTTCCTCAACTGATAGAAGAGGATTTGCCGGCAGCTACCAGGGAAGTGCATACCTTGAAAGGAACGGCAGCAAATCTTTCAGCTCATCATCTGCAAGATGTGAGTCTTAAGCTGGAATTAAGTTTGAAAGAGATGATTAGTCAAGAAAAGAATGTGGAAGGAGATAGGCAAACTCTCCATGGGGGGAGGCTTGAAGTAATTGAAGATGCTTTGACTCAACTGGGGAAGGTTGTGGGAAGACTTGAGAGTCTCTATGGTGATGCAAAAGAGCGGCCTGGAGTGAGACCACTGACCACAGTTGATCGAGAGGAAATGCTGGCTACTCTTGTACAGCTAGAGAGAATGATACGGGGAATTGATCCCATGGCTGAGGAGTATTGGTTGGAGCGGAAAGAGATGTTTTATGGGCAGGGCGTTGATGAGGAAATGGCGAGAATGGAAAATAACTTGCGGAATTACAATTTTGAGCGAGCAACGGATTTTCTCAGCAGGATTCAGTCGCAACTTCTCGACGGAAGGAAGACAGCGTGAAAAGTCAACGTAGTACAGTTCTTCTTGTCGATGATATTCCTTCTAATATCAAGATCTTAGTTGGATCTCTCCGTGAGAGTTATCGCCTTGTCGTGGCAACCAATGGCCTTGATGCCATTAAGGCGGCCTTGGAAAAAAAACCAGATCTTATCCTTCTCGATGTCATGATGCCGGGTATGGATGGCTACGAGGTGTGTAAGCGCTTGAAGGCAAATGTAGAGACTGCTACAATCCCGATTATTTTCGTAACAGCCATGGATGAGGAGAAAGACGAGACTCGTGGGTTTCTGCTTGGTGCCGTGGATTATATTGTCAAACCGATTAGTCCGGTGATCGTCAAGGCCAGAGTCCAAACACATATCGCTTTGCGAAAAGCCCAGCATGAACTGCAGCGGCATAGAGATGAGTTGGAAGAATTGATTCTTGAGCGAACCAGAGAGTTGCGGGAGGCTCAGATTGAGATTACCAGCAGGCTGATTCAGGCTGCGGAGTATCATGACCATCAAACCAGTCGCCATACTACAAGAATGGCGCATTATTGTGTGATTCTGGGAAGGGCACATGGCATGAAAGAGCATGAGCTGACACTGTTTTTCCATGCCAGTGCCATGCATGATATTGGTAAATTAGGAGTCAGTGATGGTATACTGCATAAAAAAGGGACCTTGACTCCGGATGAATTTGAGGAGATGAAGCGACATACCCTGATTGGAGCTGATCTCCTTTATGGGTCAGAGAACGAATTGATGAATCTGGCCCATCTGATTGCTCTTACCCATCATGAAAAGTGGGATGGTACCGGCTTCCCTTTGGGCTTGAAGGCAGAGGAAATTCCCTTTGCCGGGCGTATTGCGGCACTGTGCGATGTTTTTGATGCCCTCTCTTCAAAGCGGCCATACAAGGAAGCCTGGTCGCTGGAAGAGGCGAAAAAGGTCATTCTTGAGCAGAAAGGGATCCATTTTGATCCCTATGTAGTTGAGTTGTTTGAAGACAATTATCCCAAAATTGAGGATGTCTATCGTCGGGTGAAATAACTAAATTCTTATAGCGCGGAGGGTGAATTTACACTCGTTATCACTCCGTTGAACTGTTGTGGAAAAGGATGGTTGATCGAAAAACTTCAAAAAAATCGAATCCTCTCTTTGAGGAACTTCTCAAGGACAGGACCAAAGGGTTGGAAGAATTACTCCGTTTTGAACAGGATCTTATTGATGCTATTCCTGTACCCGTTTTTTTTCAGGATGCAGAGTGCTATTATCTTGGAGCAAACAGTGCCTTTGCGTCATTTTTAGGCGTTGATTTGGAGAAGTTGCCGGAGTCTGATTTGTATCAACTGCTGTGCCCTGGTGCCGAGGAGAAGATTCGTACCATTGATTTAAGACTTCTCACGCAAGGGGGATATGAATCTTTTGAAGGTACTGTTCAGATTCCAGGGAATTCCCAATGCCCGGTCAGTTATCATAAGTCTGTCATCAGGGGAGGGGATGGGAGAGTTGTGGGCCTTGCCACAACTCTTTTTGACTTGACGGAGCAGAGAAGAATACAGCAGAAACTACAGAAAGAATCAGCTCAAAAACAGGCTATTCTTGATGGTTTTCCAGGGATGCTGGCCTTGTTGGATCGAGAGGCCCGGGTCTTGTGGACCAATAGTAACTATCAACCACTTACCAGCGGGAATAAAGCTTTTTGTTATGAGGTTTTTCACGGTTGTCAAAACAGGTGTGAGGGCTGTCCTGTTTTGAAAAGCCTTGATACCGGGAAAGTGGAAAGCGGTATCGTAGAGATCAAGTCTGATTCCGAGTCTAATGGGAAAAAGACCCTCGAGGTGGTTGGCACCCCCATTAAAGATACAAACGGATTGGTGACCAGTGTCTTTGTCATGGGGAGGGATGTCAGTTCTCAGGTCGATCTTGAGCAACAGCTGCGCCATTCGCAGAAGATGGAGGCTGTGGGAACTCTGGCCGGGGGGATAGCCCATGATTTCAATAACGTTTTGACTCCCATTATGGGGTATGCGGAAATCATGCGGCTTATGGCCAAGAGGGAGGGAAAGGAAGAGAGTATTTCTCAGCAGTATGTCAGTGAGATTCTCATGGCTGCCAAAAGGGCCAAGAATCTGGTAGAGCAGATTTTGACCTTTTCCCGAAGTCGTGAGCAAAAAGAGTTGCCCCAGTATTTGCATCCTATTGTTAAAGAGGTGCTGAAGCTGATGCGTGTGACTTTGCCTGCCACAATCGAAATTTATCAGGAGATAAGCGCGGAATGTGGAAAAGTCTCTATTGATCCTGTTCAGCTGCATCAGATCTTGATCAATCTCTGTACTAACAGCGCCCAGGCTATTGGCGATGAGCAGGGAAAACTCAATGTCCGATTGGCAAAGAGTGAGCGAACGGATGACGGACAAGAATGGGTGGAGTTAAGCGTCGCCGATTCCGGTTGTGGCATCGATCAGTCCATTCAGCAGAGAATATTTGATCCCTACTTCACCACCAAGGAAAAGAGTCAAGGAACCGGTATGGGACTTGCCATGGTCCACGGTATAGTTTCTCGCTGGGGTGGGAAAATTGAACTGGAGAGTGAACCAGGGCAGGGAAGCACATTTCACCTCTACTTCCCTCTTGCCGAAACAGAAAGTCAGGCTGTTGCAGGGGAGGGGGCGATTGCTGGATTGGGAGGAAATGAGCATGTCCTGGTGGTTGATGACGAGGAGCAGGTGGTTAAGGTGACCGGCGAGCTCCTTGAGACCCTGGGGTACAAGGTAACCGGCTGTACCTCGGCAAGGGAGGCTCTGCTCAAATTTTCCAATAATCCTGATGAGTTTGACTTGATGATTACTGATTTGACCATGCCCTATCTGACAGGTATGGAACTTTGTGGGGAGGCGCAGAAACGGCGAAATGATTTTCCAGTGATCCTGTGCACAGGGTATTCTAATAAGCTTTCTGAAGAGAAGTTGCAGGCTGCCGGATTTTCTGCCTGTTTCATCAAACCGGTGTCGCTTCAGGATATAGCCACAACTGTACGAACCGTTCTTGATAATCGCTAAGCGTACACAAGCACAGCATCTTCACCCAAACAGAGCTGCCAATATAGGAAAACTATAGGCCACCTTGCAAAATTGCTTTTTCGCCCAAACTCTTCATTGTGAGAAAAATTTTATCCTCGGAATATCAGATATATGCACCCCAAGGGCACTTGTACCCGTAGTTAGGGTGATTCCTGCGGGGCGCCTGTGGTAAATTTTTTCTCATGCCTCGATTTTGAACGAAGATTCTAATTTTTCAAGGTACCCTTAAATCGACAGCCCTGTTTGAACGAATCTGTCGCACCTGTGTACGCTTACTGGCTGAAAATCTGGGACATCTTTGGGCAAGTTACACCGCTCTGCGCTGTGTGATACTTCTTGGTGCTTTGCGTCAAGGATCGTTGCTGTTGCACTATTTTTCTGCGCTTCCTTCTCCTCTTATTCTAATTCGTTATTTATCAGGCTGATCTGTTCATTTAAGGTCCAGAAATCGTAAATGATACCGACTGTGAAGAGTCCGCCGGTCAAGAGGTAGAGTATGCCGCTGATCCATTTTCCCTGGTAAAAACGGTGAATGCCGAACAGGCCGAGGAAGGTGAGGAGGATCCAGGCAACATTGTAATCAATGGGGCCGGGCTGGAATTTTATGTTTGCATCTTCACTCATTCCGGGTATGAGAAACAGATCTATGATCCAGCCAATAAAAAAGAGACCCAGAGTAAAAAAATAGAGTGTCCCGGTCAGTTGCCGACCATAGTAAAAACGGTGGGCACCGAGAAAACCGAAAATCCACAGGATGTAGCCGATTACCGGAGTGTGGGTTTCTTCGTAGTGATCTTCCATAATTTGTTCCTTTTTTCTTGAAGATAATATGGCGTTCAGCCTGGCAGCTGATCTTTTAGTTTCCTGATCCGCTGCAATGCTGAATGGATTCGTGCCTCCGGGATTTTCTTTTCTTTTACTGCTTGACTGACGGCGGGGATGATCCGCTGGAGAACTGCTGGGTCATAGTCAAGATTGTTTCCGATTATAATCATATCGATTCCTGCCGCAAGGGCGAGGCAAACTGCTTCCTCTAATCCGTATTTGTCGGTGATAGCCTTCATCTGTAAGTCGTCGGTAATGGCTGGGCCATGGTAGTTGAGCTGTTTACGGAGAAGCCCGGTGACAACGGCAGGAGAGAGGCTGGTTGGATATTCAGGGTCAAGGCCTTCATGGAAGAGATGACCAAACATGATACTGTCGGCCAGGTCTTTCTGGATCAGGCTTCTGAAAGGGATCAGCTCTTCTGGTTGCCAGCTTGTACTGATATCAGTGAAACCGAGGTGGGAGTCTGTTTGTGAACTGCCGTGGCCAGGGAAGTGTTTGAGGCAGGAGAGGATGTTGCAGTTGTGATGCGCCCTGATCCAGGTTGCAGCGTGACGAATGACGCAGTCCGGATCAACTGAAAAACTTCGTTGCAGGCTCCCGATAACAGGGTTTTGTGGAAAACTGTTCAGGTCCACCACCGGTGCAAGGTTGAAATTGATGCCGAGACCCTGCAGCGTCGTAGCTGTACATGCTGCATGGAGGTAAGTGAGCGTTGTGTCGTCTCTTATGCCAAGGTCAGCTGCACTTGCCGTTTCAGGGAATCCTGACTGTGGTTTTAGTCTCCGTACCAGACCACCTTCCTGGTCGATTGCAATGAGCAGGGGACTGGAGGAATATTTTCGCAATGAGGTGGTTAAGGTCCTGACCTGGTTCGCACTGATAATATTGTTCTGTTCTTGTTTCTCTGCCAGCAGTCTGTCAAAGAGGATCACACCGCCAAGATGCCTTTTATTGAGATCTTCCGCAATGGGGTGACTGGCGTCAATGGAAGCTCCTTTGAAGCCGAGAAGGAAGAGTTGGCCAATTTTTTTTTCAAGTTCCATGGTGTGTAAAAAAGAAGTGAATGGCTGAGTTATTTTCTTGGAGTGTAGCATCGGTAACAGGAAAAAGATAGGTGCAATATCCTTAGGAAAATTGGCCTGTCATTTCGTAAATTGTAGTTATTTCCTTTTGCTTTGTCAAAAAAATGACAGGTTGGCAAGGGGTGTTTGGAAGTTTTTTCAGAAAAAACACAATGAGTCAATTTTTTGAATACTTTTGAAAAAGAATAGGGATGTTGTGTTAATGTACTGATATTTAATGATAACATAGGTATGGGATTTTTGCTGGCGGCTTTGTGGAAGTACAAAATTGTCATGGCACGACATTTGCATCAGGATATGGCGTGAGATTTTCTTAAAGTTTCTTACTTTTAGGTCGATACGACTAATAACTGTAAGAACTCTATTAAAAGGGATTGAACAATGAGTATGACAACGCCCATGTTATTAAATGATTCACTCGATCATAAAGTCGAAGAAATTGATCAGGTAATGGTCGAGCTGGATCATTTTAGGCGCCAGACAGAACGTCTTGATCTCATGAATAAATTGCATGGTCGGATGGCGGGTGTGCTGGAACTTTCAGGGATGATTGAGGCTTATTCAGTTTGGTTGATGCCTCATGTGGAGCACGAGCTGGTTGGCTATAATAATCAAGTTCGTGCCCAAAAACATCTCTTCTGTTCAGGGCATGGACCGAAGAGACGATCCATCATCGCTTTTGCCGAAAAATTGCTGAATAATGGTGATCGAGAAGTTTATGCGTCTATCAATGAAGATGGACATTATGCCCATAAATGGCTCATTGAGACAGCGGAAGATGCAGGCATTCTGATTATTCTCAAAGATGAGACCGCACTGAACACTGACGAGATTAATCTGATCAACGAGTCGCTTCTTATATTGGCTGAATCTTTACGTCGTGCCCTGGATTATGAGGAGCTTTTCGAGAGTGCCAGAAAAGATGTTCTTACCGGGCTTGCAAATAGAAGGGTTTTTGAAGAACGTATTCAGGGGGTTATGGATGGTGCCAGGCGTTATAATCGGTCGGTAACCATGGCTTCGCTGGATTTGGATCATTTTAAACAGATCAATGATAATCTTGGACATCAACAGGGTGATCGAGTACTCAGGCAGGTGGCACGTGTCTTTCAGCAGGCTATTCGGACAACGGATATTCTGGTGCGAATGGGTGGGGATGAGTTTATTCTGGTAATGGATAATACCAATCAAGAAAACGGTAGAATCCTCGCAGAGAGGCTCTGTGAAGCCGTTGATAATTTGGAAATCTGGGCGGATTCACAGACCAAGCTTGGTGTATCCATTGGTATGACTCAGTGGAAGAAAGAAGAGAGCCTGGAGCAGTGGTTGGAGCGAGTTGATGATATTCTCTACAACGCCAAATCTGATGGTCGGTCCAGAGTAAACGTTTCCTGATTACAGTAAAAAAAGCATACAAACAACAAAGGTCGATCCCGTTGGGGGTCGGCCTTTGTTGTTTGTATGCACAAAAGCAGGTAGTTAAATCAGAGTGATATTTATTGGAATAACGTGAAGTTCTTTGCTGCGCTGTTCCGTGTATCCAAGAGACCATTCCTTACATGTGGTGCTGGCGCCAAGGAGTTTGTCTACGTCCGCCACAATACCTGATACATTGATAATGGGATGACGACTGAAGACCTGGGGTAAGCCTTGGGTCAGATTACAGGCCAGGCAACAGCCAGGACGTTCATGAAGGTGAAGTTCCATGATCAGTCTTTGTTCATTGCTCCCTCCGTAAACAAGCTCTATATCATAGGCACCTTCACTTGCGTCACCGAACAGGGCTTCGAAAAAATCATTGGCACGCTCTTTGGGGAAAAGTTGCTGCAGGGTCTCTGAGGTAAAGAGTGTATCTATTGCTTTTGTATCCATGGTCGTTTAACAGGGGGTTGAGGTTGGCTTGGTCGTTGGTCCTGCTGAAATTCGCAGGACTTTTTTAAATATGCAAGCCATTATAAACGTCCTGTCGCTCTTGTCAACCAACGTTGCAGGGTCAAAAACACTATGGTAGAGTGTTGGGCATGAAAAATGACTTTCCTCAAACAATCTTAGAGGCTCCAGCCCCTTCTGTTGATCTCTCTGAGCTAAACCCCACCCAGCGTCAAGCCGTCACTACCACCGAAGGCTCTCTGCTTGTCATTGCAGGTGCCGGAAGTGGCAAGACAAGAACACTGGTTCATCGGGTGGCATATCTTCTGGAACAGGGAGTTGCACCAGACAAAATACTGTTGCTCACCTTTACCCGTAAGGCTTCCCAAGAGATGCTCTGGCGTGCCGGTACGTTACTCAATGACTCTTGTAACCGTGTTGTCGGTGGAACTTTCCATGGCATTGCCAACATGCTTCTTCGTCGATATGGACATCATCTCGGATTTGGCTCTAGTTTTACAATTATTGATCGTGGTGATGCAGAAGGGATTATTAATCTGCTGAAAGGTTCTCTGGGGCTTACCGGACGAGATAAACAGTTTCCCACCAAACGGGTCCTGATTAACATGCTTTCCGGTTCTGTCAATAAATCCATTCCCTTGGATGATCTTATTTATGAACAGTTTTCACACCTTAGTGAACATGTTGATGATATATTGAATCTTGACCGTCATTATAAAGAGTTCAAGTTCAATAACGGGCTCATGGATTATGATGATCTGTTAGTCAACTGGAAACGATTGCTGCATGATGTACCGGAGGCTCGCCAGGAGATTGCTGCCCGCTATTCGCACATTATGGTGGACGAATATCAGGACACAAATCTTATTCAGGCTGACATCGTTCGTCTCCTTGCCCATGGACATGAGAACGTTATGGTGGTGGGTGATGATTCCCAGTCGATCTATTCCTTTCGTGGTGCTGATTTTTATAATATTATGCGCTTTCCCAAGGTCTTTCCCGAGACCACGATCATCAAGCTGGAAGAGAATTATCGTTCCACTCAGCCTATTCTTTCGTTGACCAATGACATTATTCGTAACGCAACGGAAAAATACACAAAAACTCTTTTTACTCAGATTGAAGGTGATCGCAAGCCTCGCCTCTTTGCCGGTCGCAATGAACGGGAAGAGGCTGCCTTTGTTACTCGTAAAATAGAGGAGCTGCGGACAGCGGGAGTGGACCTTGCCAATATTGCAGTCCTTTTCCGATCAGGGTTTCATTCGTATAAGATCGAGCTTGAATTGAACAGTGTCGGTGTGGAGTTTGAGAAGCGGGGGGGGCTGAAGCTCACCGAATCTGCCCACATGAAGGATGTGATAGCCTTTCTCCGACTTCAAGTGAACCCTGTCGATAGTCTCGCCTGGAACAGGATTCTGTTGCAGCTTGACAAGGTGGGGCCCAAAACGGCACGAAAGATTGCCGATACCATCACCACTGCAGCCTATCCCCTGCAGGCCTTGGCAGAATTTCCCTGCGGTAAGACCTGGAAGGAGGGGATCACAAAACTGGTGCAGCTCTTTCAGGCTATGGAAAAAGAGTCTGCTCCGGGTGTTCTGTATGAACTCGCTATGGCCTACTATCAACCCCTGTTTGAACGGATATATCGCGATGATTTTCCAAAAAGACAAAAGGACCTCGATCAGTTGAAGAGTATTATCAGCGGATACGAAGAGCTGCAGTCCTTTGTCGATGACACCACGCTTGATCCTCCTGAAACGGTAAACACACTCCAGGATGGAGACGCTGAACGATTGATCCTTTCCACCATCCATTCCGCCAAGGGCTTGGAGTGGGATGCCGTCTTTGTCATTGGATTGGCGGATGGGCGTTTTCCCCATGCGGCAGCAGGGATTGGTGAACAGTGGGAAGAAGAGCGCCGTCTGCTCTATGTGGCTGCCACGCGTGCCAGGAAGTATCTCTACCTTACCTACCCCAGAGAACTTATGACCCCGGATCGACAGTTTCGCAGGGTAGGGATGTCTCCCTTTTTGTCGGAGCTTCGGGCCGGACTGTTTGAAAGGATCGATGAGCAGGCCGGGCAGGGCGCGACAACACCATTTAGATCGTCTTCACCTGGGCTGGCGCGAACTCTTCCCCGCAGTAAGGGGAAAAAGAAGGTCTCCATGAGGGATCTGAAGAAAGGCGTTCGTGTTAAACACCCATTCTTTGGCGAGGGCAGTGTTGCAACCATTGGTCAGGGACGCTCCGTTGATGTTGATTTTGAGCGGCACGGGCTGAAGACCCTGCACCTTGATTATGCCAAGTTGGCACTCCTCTAAACCCTTTTCCTATGAATTATCAGCAAGCCTGGGACTATCTGGATAGCCTCCAGTTTCACAAGATTAAACTGGGGCTCGAGGCCATGCACTCTTTTATGGCCCGTGTCGGCAACCCTGAACAGCGTCTGAACTATGTCCACGTAGCCGGTACCAATGGTAAGGGATCTGTTAGTATCACACTTTTGACACTGCTGTCCAGGGCTGGCTACCGAGTCGGGCTCTATACCTCGCCGCATCTCAGTTCTGTCCGTGAACGTTTCCGCATCAATGATTCTTTTATCAGCGAGAAAAAGTTTGCCGAACTGGCGACCAGGATACGTGAAGTCCTGAGTGAGGAAAAAATCACCTATTTTGAACTCACCACCGCCCTTGCCTTTCTCTGGTTTGCAGAAGAAGAACTTGATCTGGTGGTCCTGGAAACAGGACTGGGAGGGAGGTTGGACGCCACCAACATCGTGATCCCCCTGGTCTCGGTAATCACCAATGTCAGTATGGACCATGAGGCCTATCTGGGTAATACCCTGTCAGCCGTGGCTGGTGAAAAGGCGGGCATCATCAAAACGGGTGTATCGGTGGTCTCTGCAGTGAAGGAAGGAGAGGGGCTTGCAGAGGTTTGTGAGGTGTGTCGGGAGAAGGAGGCACCATTACTTCTCTATGGCAACAGCTTCCGCTCTGCGCTCTCCAATAACGGAAGTTGGTCCTGGCATGGTGAGGCGTCGTTTTCCAAGGCTTCCTATCAGGACCTGCGCTGTTCCATGAAGGGTGAATATCAGATCAGTAATGCCTCGCTGGCCCTTGCTGTAATCGAACTATTGAAAGGAAGGGGTTTTGTGCTCTCCGCAAAGGATATCCGCCAGGGACTGGCAGCAGTGCAGTGGCCTGGTCGCCTGGAACATTTTTGCCTTGATCGGAAGAGTAGGATGCGGGTTCAGTCCAGCGGAGCTGTGGACAAAATCTGTTATCTTTTAGATGGTGCCCACAATCCTGCCGGGGTCGACAGCCTTGTTCAGACGTTGCTGAAAGAGTGTTCTTTCAGGAGATTGTTGGTTATTTGGGGAGCTATGGTGGATAAAGATTTGGAGAAGACCCTGCCGCCGGTGGCAGAGCTGGCAGATCTGATTTTCCTTACCAAGCCAGTAGGGGAGAGGTCGGCTGAACCCGAGCTTTTGCTGAAAAACGTACCAACCACTTTCCAGTCCCGGTGTCGCCTCTATCCAACAGTTGAAGAAGCCATAGCAGGGGCCGAGGCATTGGCCACAGAAGATGACTTGATTCTCATTGCCGGGTCTCTCTATCTGGTGGGTGCTTCACGCAAGATTCTGCTGGGAGAACTGGTCAGATGAGCAGGGAATTTTTTGATTTCGATGCCCCGGATGAGTCGGAAATCCGGCGGGAAAGGGCCAAAGCCAGAGACCTGCGCAAGAGTCGATGGTGGCAGCAGAAGACTGCTTCGGGGAAGTGTCACTTCTGCGGACAAAAAGTGGCTTTCAAAGAACTGACTATGGATCATCTACTCCCTCTGGGCCGTGGTGGTCGAAGCACTAAAGATAACCTTGTTCCCTGCTGCAAAAGCTGCAATAATATGAAAAAGAGTATGCTTCCCCTGGAGTGGGAGGAGTATATGGAGGATTTGAAGAAAAAATTTGAATAAACAACTCTTTTCTTAAGCAACAAAAAAAAGTTAATAGTACTCTCTGGATAGCATATCGGCCTTCGAAACCCACTTCCCTAACATCTTGGCGCCTCCTGTTTGTGATCTTTATTTTCTCTACATTTCCCTTTTAAAATACCTATTTTTAGGACATTACAGTCTTGTTGGCTTGAGATGTGGAGATTTTAAGGAACTTTTTTAGCTTCTCAGGGGATTTTTTTTAGTTCAAATCCCTCTGGGATGTTAAGGGGTGTTCTCTTTACACAATTAGCTGATTTTTAGGAGCAGGAAGCTGTTCATATCCGTTCAATATCTTTATTTTGGCATGACATGTCAGAGGGGATTTCACTGAGGAATGAGGCGGTTTTTTGCTCACCTCCATGTTGAGAAAAGGCCTTATTCTTTTTATCAGCTTTCTAACAATTTCAGTAGTATGTGCCACAATGTGAGAGGCGTGCTTTCGCCGAATATCATTGGCTGGAAATCGACAAATGCTCATGTAAAATCTTTGACTTCGTAAAATCAAAAATGATATAAATAATAATGTGCATTTGTTGATAATCATTATTGTTTGGAGAAAGTTATGCAAAATATGCGAAAATTTGGATGTTACTTGGTTATGGCAGGGATGATTTTGCCGGGAACAATGGTTTTTGATACGGCAAAGTCCGCAGAAGGAGAAGAGTGTACTCCCAAGGTTGTGGTGATTCCCTTAATCTCTGGTAATCAGGCCGCAGGTCCGGTAGGTGATGCGGTTGCTGCTGATGTCTTGGCAGGTAAAACTTTCTCAAATGATAATGCAACAGCTGTAAGTGGAACTATGGTTGATAATCTAGGTGTCGTAATCACACCAGGCACCACAGATCAGACGATTGCAGAAGGGTATCACGATGGTACCGGGTATGTAGCAGGAAACGCAAATCTTCTATCTAATAACATTAAAAACGGGGTAACGATCTTTGGTACAACTGGGACGTTAGCGATCATTGATACCTCCAGTGGCGATGCAGTAGCAGGTGATATTCGAGCTGGGAAAAAGGCTTGGGTGGATGGGGGGGAAGTGACGGGAACGATTGCTACACGTACTCTCTCATCAACAACAACGTCTTTTAGTGCCGGATATTATGAGGCGGGTAATCTAACAACGATAGACGCTGATTTGACGACGGACAACATACGATCAGGAGCGACACTCTTTGGGGTTGCTGGGAATTCGAATGTGGTTGATACCTCAAGCGGTGATGCGGTTGCAGGAGAGATGTTAGCAGGGAAAAAGGCCTGGGTAGATGGTGGAGAAGTGACGGGTACTCTTGCTACGCAAACTCTCTCCCCCACGACATCCTCCGTTAGTGCCGGATATTATGAAGCCACCGATTTAACAACGATAGACACTGATTTGACGGCAGGCAACATAAAGTCAGGGGCTCAACTCTTTGGAGTTTCAGGGACGTATGTAGCTGCGGCACCAACTGTGGCTCGAGCGTGGGGCTGTGCTTTAGACGGCGGCACTGGCGTGTCAGCACCATGGGCTGAGGCACTTTGTTTAACTGACTGCTATGAAATATTGTCCGCAGCCTATTGCGATCAGGTATGTCCTTCCATTGGAATGTATCTGGATTTAGACGGACATGGCGTTGTGGCCAGGAACAGTTTTTGTAATACTCCGATGTAATAGGGTAGAAGGATAATTTTTTATAAACTGCTGAGGCGACGGTATCATCTCCTGCTGGTATAATCTTTCTGGGAGAGGTCTTGAGGAGATGATATGGCTGCTAGTGCATCGCAGATAGTTGCCTTTTGTTGAAATTATGGAAAAACTTATCAAGATTCCAAAAGAAAAAAATGGTGCAGGAATAGTGTAAGTGGTATAATTAGAGCTGCACGCATTTTCCGTGCATCATGCCTCATCCTAAAAAAGGGCGGGTAGCTCAGCTGGATAGAGTGTCGGCCTCCGAAGCCGAAGGCCGAGGGTTCGAATCCCTCCTCGCCCACCAGTAAATTCAAGCACTTAGCCTGTTTCTCACTAGGTGCTTTTGTTGCTTTTGTTGCCTCTGTGTCGCCTTTTATGAAGGGTTGGTAAAGAGTTTTAAAATTAATTGTAAAAAAAGTTTCGTCCTTTTTTCTGTTTTTTGTTTTCGCTATCGGTCAGATAGCGGTAATGTCCATAACTAATTGATTGTTAGACGATTCCCCCTCCCTTTCCTCTCTTTTTCTTTGTTGATTTTGTTCATATTTGACAAAAAAATGGGTAAATATACCTATTTTCAAATGAATCTATCTATGGTTAGGTAAAGGTAGATTCATTTTTAGTTTAAATAAAAAGCCAAACTTTGAGCAATCAAAGGACGGAAAGCTACGGGGCTATAACAGTCAGCCGGGTTGCAAATTCATTGCAGCCCGGCTTTTTTTTGTCCAATCAAAGAAATCACTGTTTTTTGCGTAGTGAGTAACTATGTGGATGGGATTACCAGTTAAAAGAAAAAAATGGGGGATATTCAGATCATGGTTTTTATCACTGTTGAGACCAGGTGAGGGGCAAGGGAACCCGTGGTTTGGTCCCCTCTTATTTCGACTCTATCAAGCGGGAAGAAAGCATAGTTGAAAATGTAAAACTCCCTGTTGATAGCTGATTCAACAGGGAAAAGAATAGGAAAATACAGGCAAATGAAGGTGTTGTCGGCTATATGGAAAATCGGTTTTTTCGCAAGCGAGATCTCCGTTTTGACAATGCAGGCCGATACAAAAAATACTCTTAAAAGGAACATAAAGAAAAGGAGAATCACCAACTGTTTTCGACAGAAGAGATATGGAACGAAAGTATCAACTGCCGTAGCAACGCCATCATGAGAATGGGAGAACCACTAACCAGAAAATAAACTTGCTCGGCATCCCACATTATCACTTAAAGGAGGGTAATGTATGAAGATTAGGTCTGTTGCTTTCACAGCAGTAACTTCGGTTCTGGCTTGTTTACTCGCTTTCAGTGGTGGCGCTATCGAAGCCCATGGAGAGGAAGGCGCCGGCAACAATTTGTCCTATCCGGCTGTACTGATAGAAGGGCCCTCTATAGTTCCTTACTTTACCGTGCAGAGTGAAGGACTTGGTGAGACCTATTCGTATGGCTGCGAAGGCATTGAAATGGATGGTGTATTGAGCTATCCCAACACCTCCTGTGTCGATGACCTGGCAGAGCCGACAATTTACTACACTGCTGCGGAATGTACAGCGCCAGGCGGCAAATGCGCAGGCAAGTCGGTTACTCGCATGTACTGGCAGAAGGAGGAAGACCACACGTGGAGTTCTCAGGTCACAGGTGTTCCCACTGCCGGCAGCGCGCCCGTTAACGCCCGCTACGTGGATTGGGGTGACAGCATCGAAGTGGTAAACTGGAACGATTACTCGGTTCTGCGAGTGGAAACCCAACCCTTTATCGACCTGAGCCAGGATCCGTTGCCTGAAGTTATTTCAGACACACCAAACACCCAGCAAGGGTTCCAGATGTGGCATGTATCCGGTCATGGAATCACCGAGCAGTGGGGCGCACGGGTTGAGGAAGTGGCTGGAGAGAGGGGGCTGCCCTATATTTACGATTCACCTTACGCCATTATCAACTCGGGGACCGCTGACCTCTATCTCACCAAGCTGTTTCCTGGGGATGATGATGATCCTGACTACAAATGCCCTAAAATGGGTGGAGACCAACCTGCCGCGTATCCTGCAGACTATCCATTTGAGCCTAATTGGATAGCAGATACAGGGTGGTCGGGTTCCTGCAACCTCCCAGTCGTGCCGTACACGCTCGAACAAAGTGTCTCTGGGAAGTTTGTCTATGGCTATAACTGGCGGGTGCGCGATCTTGCGGAGCATTTGACGACGTGCGTGGATCAGGTATGGCATAAAACCGGGTGGTGGCGCCTGACATACGTAGCGGACGGGGACGACTCAAAGGTGTTGTTCACCGACACCACAGTGACGGGTCCCCCGGTGATACCGCCTGCTATACCGACTGCTCTGTCGACTTTTTTGTCTCTCTCCGAGGAAAGCGACGAAGATGAAGATGAGGCATCGTTATATACCCCGGTTGTTGATGTTGTAAATAACCTGACCTATATCGATATCTGTATCGTCGAGAAAAAAGATACTGATCCAGATGAATATTATGTAGTTTCGAGCGTAAACGTAACCGGAAGCGGAACAATTTCCCCGGAAGGATCTCAATGGGTTGAAAAAGACGACACTGTCTCGTTTGTCCTGGACCCGGCCTTCGATTATTATTTTGGTGAAATAACAGGGACCTGTCCAGCAGGTGCGGCGCCGAGTGACAATGGTGACGGTACCTGGAGTTACACTACTGGTAGTATTAAAAGTGACTGTACGGTTATTGCGAATTTCTTTGGAAATTACCAGGTTAGCCTGACGATGACCACTGTAGGCCCCGGTACGGTAGTCAGCAATCCCTCAGGTATTGACTGCGGGGACGAATGCATCGCAGACTATGATGCTAATACGGAAGTGGGCCTGACCGCCACAGCGGATGCAGGTTCTGTCTTTGTTGGCTGGAGTGGGGATTGTTCAGACGACGGAACGCTGGAGACCAAGGTGACCCTGGATACGGCAAAGAGCTGCACAGCCACCTTCACAGAGCTATTATATACCATCACTGCCTCCGCATCGCCCACTGCCGGAGGAGAAGTAATCTGCGACCCGAATCCTGTTCTCCCTGGTTTCGCCTCAGCCTGTACAATCAGCACGAATCCGTACTACACCTTTGATACTGTAACGGGCACCTGCAGCGGTACCCTTGTCGGAGATATCTATACAACAGATGCAATCAATGCGGACTGTACGGTCGTTGCCAATTTTATCGCTGACCAGTTCGGCCTGACGGTGACCCTTGACGGGACAGGCACCGGTACGGTAAGCAGCAGTCCCGCAGGGATTGACTGTGGAGGAGACTGCAGCGAAGACTATGATTACAATACGGTGGTGACCCTGACCGCCATAGCGGATGCAGGCTTCGGTTTTGCCGGTTGGAGCGGGGATGATGACTGCTCGGACGGCATTGTGACCATGGATGCGGCAAAGAGCTGCATAGCCACCTTTGCAGAGGGACTCACCATCACTGCCTCGGCATCGCCAGCTGACGGGGGGGGAGTAAACTGCGACCCGAATCCTGTTCCCACTGGTTCCGCCTCAACCTGTACAATCAGCACGAATCCGAACTATACCTTTGATACTGTAACGGGCACCTGCGGCGGTACCCTTGTCGGAAGTATCTATACGACAGACGCAATCAGCGCAGACTGTACGGTCGTTGCCAATTTTGTCACTGACCAGTTCAGCCTGATGGTGATCCTTGACGGGACAGGCACCGGTACGGTAAGCAGCAGTCCCGCAGGGATTGACTGTGGAGGAGACTGCAGCGAAGACTATGATTACAATACGGTGGTGACCCTGACCGCCATAGCAGATGCAGGCTCGGATTTTACCGGTTGGAGCGGGAATTCTGACTGCTCGGACGGCATTGTGACCATGGATGCAGCAAAGGGCTGCATAGCCACCTTTACAGAGCTATTATATACCATCACTGCCTCCGCATCGCCTGTTGCCGGGGGGGGAGTAAACTGTGACCCGAATCCTGTTCTCCCTGGTTCCGACTCAACCTGTACAATCAGCACGAATCTGTACTATACCCTTGCTACTGTATCGGGCACCTGCGGCGGTACCCTTGTCGGCGATATCTATACGACAGCAGCAATCAGCGCTGATTGTACGGTCATTGCCAATTTTGTCATAGACCGGTACAGCCTGACGGTGACCACTGTCGGGACAGGCACCGGTACGGTAACCAGCAGTCCCGCAGGTATTGACTGCGGGGGCGACTGCAGCGAAGACTATGATTATAATACAGGAGTGACCCTGACCGCCACAGCGGATGCAGACTCCTTCTTTGCTGGCTGGAGTGGGGATGCTGACTGCTTGGACGGCATTGTGACCATGGATACAGCAAAGAGTTGTACAGCGACCTTTACAGAGCGATACATCATCACTGCCTCCGCATCGCCCGTTGCCGGGGGGGGAGTAAGCTGCGACCCGAATCCTGTTCTCCCTGGTTCCGACTCAACCTGTACAATCAGCACGAATCCGTACTATACCATTGATACCGTAACGGGCACCTGCGGCGGTACGCTTGTCGGAGATATCTATACGACAGACGCAATCAGTGCAGATTGTACGGTCGTTGCGGATTTTGTCATTGACCGGTTCAGTCTGACGGTGACCACTGCAGGGACAGGCACCGGTACAGTAACCAGTAGTCTCGCAGGTATTGATTGCGGGGACGACTGCAGCGAAGACTATGATTATAATATGGGAGTGACCCTAACCGCCACAGCGGATGCAGGCTCCTTCTTTGCTGGCTGGAGCGGGGACTGTTCGGACGACGGAACGGTGATGACCATTGTGACGATGGATGCGGCAAAGAGCTGCATAGCCACCTTTACAGAGGGATACACCATCACTGCCTCCGCATTGCCCGCTACCGGGGGGGGAGTAAGCTGTGACCCGAATCCTGTTCTTCCTGGTTCCGCCTCAACCTGTACAATCAGCACGAATCCGTACTATACCCTTGATGCAGTAACTGGCACCTGCGGCGGTACGCTTGTCGGAGATATCTATACGACAGACTTAAGCAGCGCAGACTGTACGGTCATTGCGACTTTTGACGGGGGGGGATTCCCCTGGATCCTTTTCCTGCCCACCATATTGAACCAGGGCCATAACGGGGAAGAATAACCTTAGAACAGAAAGAAATCTTCAGCCACCCTGCTCCAAGGAATGCGGAGCAGGGTGCCCTTTTTAATGTGATTGTTGGGGGGCGGGCGATTAAGGAAATTATCCTTCAACAAAAAACGATATAACCGGAGGAGATTCAGCCTGACCCTTCTTTGTGGGAGATGTTTTGTCTTGAGAGTTTCGTTTTTTTATTAAAGGGTATCTTGAAAAATTAGAATTTTCGTTCAAAATCGAGGCATGAGAAAAATTTTACCACAGGCATATATTTGATATTCCGAAGATAAAATTTTTCTCATAACAAAGAGTTTGGGCGAAAAGGCAATTTTGCAAGGTGGCTTAAACTCTATGCCAGTTCCTGCTGGCTGACGTCGGATTTAGGAAATATTGGGATTTAAAGTCCATTTGATAAACCAGTTCGCCACGTTATCACCCTCAGATTCTCTGTCCAGGCATACGATTCCGGAGTTTTGAAATTGATACACTCGAATATCTTCAACTCCTGTGGTCAAAAAGGATACAAGCCGTTCCATGAAGGGCAGGTGACCAACTACCATCCAGTTTTTCCGCGCCTCAATAGTGGTAGCGAAGCTCCGAACATCATCCATGGGATTGATTCCGGAAATCATTTCCATGGGAGTTTTCAGAGCGAAAGTCTCTTGGTAAATAATGCCTGTTTGTTCTGCCCGTTTCTTGCCCGAGTGTATAATTTTGCCAACGGGGATTTTGTAACCTTTGGCCACCGCTGCAATACGATTTGTCTCCTCTATGCCTAAATCAGTAAGTCCCTTTTCCGGATCTATATCCTTGGGTGCACTGATTCCGTGCTGAACCAGAAATAATGCCATGGCGCTACCTCCAATAACAAGTTTGATGAAAAAGTGTTTTTATGTTGAAAAGCCAGAAAGAATGTCAGTGACAACAATTGGATTTTCAGGAGAACTCTTGATTCGGGGAGTCAAGAGTTTCAAACCTGCTATGCATAGTGGTACCTTACTGATCCTACTCTGAAATAGTGGATACTCAGTGTTTATTCATCGCTTCTTTTTCCCTGCACCATGGTAGCGGCCTGGCTTCCAAAATAGATAGTAGAATGCAGAGGCAAGAATCCACCACAGCATGGACCCCCCCATGAATCTGCCTAACCAGACTTGGGAACCATCGTAAAAACAGCCTGCTAAGAGAAAAAGAATAACGTGAGTCCAGACGAAAATGTGAATGATCAGTCGGATATCCATTTGCACTCCTCCTTCCTCTAACATAGGACCTCATAGGTTATTCTGTCAAGGCCACCTTGCAAAATTGCCTTTTCGCCCAAACTCTTCGTTATGAGATAAATTTTATTCTCGGAATATCAGGTGTATGCACCCAAATGGCACTTGTACCCGTAGTTAGGGTGATTCTTGCAGGGCACCTGCGGTAACATTGTTCTCATGCCTTGATTTTGAACGAAAATTCTAATTTTTCAAGGTGCCCTTTATTAGCGTGCTAATGATCAAGAAGTGTTTGAGGTCAGTCAACTGATATTGTACTGTTCTGGTAACGAGGTGAAGAGAAAAGTGTAGGGGACATCATGCTGTTACTTGAGATTGGTTATTCGGAAAAATATGATACCTTCACTGGTTATGTTTGCAGGCAACCAGAGTATTTTTGCTATGAGATCACCAGAGACAAAGTCAAGTTGACTCCGATCAAGCAGGATTTTAAGAGTTACCAGCACTTTGTTGAAGAATTCTCTGAAAGTAACCCCCATGCTCGATTCTTAATAGATCCAATTGAAATAACAGATCTAAACTACAGCGAGTTAATACGCTACAAGCGGTTGGCGCTGGTAACATTTGATGGCAGTAGTTTGCTAACTATCCTAAATATAAAGAAATTAGTTGTTGTTGTGTCCGTGTTATGTGTGGTGATAGGAGTATTTTTTGGTGGCCGGCAATATTATTCATGGAAGCCCCAGCAAAATATTGTAATTCCATTTGTACAAAAAACTGAAACTATTCAGTATTACTATGAAATTCATTTGATTAGAGGTGGATTTATTGATGGTTTTGACCTGAAACAGAATGAAGAGAAAATTTTTGTTACAAATCGTAAAGGGTTGGATGTTACCATTGATTTGTCTTCCATTAGATTTATTGAGAGAATAGAACTGGAAAATACACTTGCTCGAAGTGTTGTATATGGGAGTAAGTTATAGAAATTGTCCTATTTTTTAATCCCATGAAGGGATCAAGGTCATTAAACTTCCTGATCATAATCGTCAGCATAGTCTCTGACAAACATACTCCCACGTCTCGATACTTTAAAAAAATCCACTTTTTGTCTATCACGTCAAGGACATGATAGATATGGCTTGTTTTGGTGTTGGTAACCTTGATTTCAGGTTACCAACAATGAACCGGCGAACAGCCCTAAATTTTGAAGGCTGATACCAGTTGAGTGAGTCTCTCAGCAAGCTGTGACAACTCATCGGCAGATGTGCGAACATGTTGACTGCTTTCTTTTACCTGAAGGGATCTATCTTTTACTTGACCGACTTCTTTGGTCATGTGGGTGGTCATTTGATTACTGTTTGCCACATTTTTGTTTATTTCAATAATCCCTTCTGAGGCTTGAGAAACATTTGTGACAATTTCGTTGGTGGTGATGGATTGTTCTTCCACAGCACTGACGATCCCATTGACTATCTCATTTACGTCATTAATTACTTTTGTAATACCTTCAATGTCATTCACTGTGCCGGCAGTTTTGTTTTGAATGCTGGAAATAGCTTCTTTAATCTTACTGGTTGCATTTGCTGTTTCTTTTGCCAACTCCTTAATTTCATTCGCAACAACGGCAAAACCTTTGCCGGCTTCACCGGCTCTAGCCGCTTCGATGGTGGCATTTAAAGCTAACAGGTTGGTTTGTTCGGATATTTCAGTAATTGTCTCAGTTACTGTACCAATATCTTTAGCTGCTTCACCAAGCTCTAGTATACTTTCATGCGAACTTTTTGCTATATCGACGGCTTCTTTAGTAGTATGACCTGCTTTGGAACTGTTTTGCGCTATTTCATTAATTGTGGTTCCCATTTCTTCTGAAGCAGATGCTATCATGTCCAGATTTACAGCAGATTGCTCCATTGCTGCCGATACTGAGTTCATATTATCGGATACCTCAAGGGCATTTTTAGAAGTTCCATTCGCTATTTCAGTTGTTGATTCAGCATTTCCTACCATTTGATCAGATATGGCTGCGAGCTCTGTAGAAGCAGCAGATAATGACTCAGAAGATCTAACAATATCGTGTAGCATTTCCTTGCCTTTTGATACCATAACACCTAACGAATTAGTCAGCTGACCAATGGCATCCTCAACTGATGATGCAAAAGTGATTGTATAATCGCCTTCCCCCACTTTAACCGCTTTCTCTGCCAACACTTTCAGTGGTTGGTTAATAGATCGAACCAAAAATATTGTTATAACAATACTTGCCATCACTACTAATGCCCCAACGAGTAGGTTGTTACGAAGCATTTTCACATCCAGTCCAGCAACAATATCTACTCGATCCATGCCAACAGCTAAATAAACACCCCACTTATCAATATGTTTTTTGTATGAAACCTTAACTTCTCCTTTCCAGTCGTATTCAACAAAACCATCTTCTTGTTTTTTGAAAGCAGGTACAATATCATAAATATTATCATTAGAAGTAAGGGTTGGGTGAACTAGAGGGGTTCCATCATCTGCATATATGAAGAAATATCCTTCCCCAATTTTAGTATTTGTGACAAGTTTAGAGATTTGTTCAGATATCATGAGTTGACCTACATATATCGCACCAATAATCTCATTGTTTTTATTATAGATAGGTTTGTAAGCAGTCAAATACCAATCATTAACTACAAAAGCTTTTCCTCTGAATGTATCACCTCTCATTATTGTTTGATAAACAGAACTGTCTGATGGGATATATGTCCCAACTGCTCTGTTGCCATTGTTGTTTTTAACTGTTGTGGAAATTCTAAGAAGTTTGTTGTCAACTAATTGAAATATTGTGGCAGAAGAAGTTGTCGTTTTCTTTAATACATCAACGATTTCAAAAGATCCGTTTATGTATTGGTCTCCCAGTTTCATCTGAGGTATTGACATTCTTGTTGACTGTTTTGAGACTTGATTGATAAGAGTTTCTTCTATCATATTACTCTTGTCAAGTGTCAGATCTCCTTCTACCTCAATTTCTTTTTGTAGGAGAATGAGATCGGAATCCAATTTTTTTCTGGCATTTACGTCAATTGCTTCGAAAGAATTGAATAACCCTTGCAGAATATCAGCAATAGCGCCTTCACCTAAGGAATACAGGCCTTGCTTAGACATTCTTATCGCATTCCCGGAGGTAATGAGAATAGACAAAATCACGATCGAAATCATAGCTGTAAATAGTTTAGTAGTGAACTTTGCATTTTTTATTATTTTTAGCATAAGCTGCTACTCCTCATAACTTTATTGAAAAAATATATTGTAACACCTCGAACAGAAAAGGGATTCCCCGAATGCGACAATGTGGTATTTCATTGTATGTAAAATTGATTTTAAATGCAAACTGAGAAAAGATCGGTTGGTCGATTGTGGAGAATACATTTTTTGAGCTATGAGCCTAGAAAGCGGTGTGAATCTGGAAACAAGTTAGTTCCAATATTGAGGGATTTTTGAACGTGTTTTCAAGTTTGGATGACAAGGGTCTTGGTGAGATATGCCGGAAACTACTCCGGCCCATTTATACCAGATCAGTGCTGAATGTGTTGATATAATAGTAAAAAATGTTTTGAGAGCGGGGGGGTAACTAAAGCTTATTACCTGTTTGCTTGAGGAGATGAACTTGGAGAGGGGGCTTCGTTTCTGTGGATTCCGTAAATTTTGGAGCGTGAGAACTCGATCAGTTCTCCATTGTCGATGACCAATTCCATATCACCAATCGCACCTTTGTAGAGATAGTGCTTTGCTGCTCCCTGGCATATTTTGCCTCCGTCAATGACACTATGTACCTCTACTCGTAGATATTCCTTGAAAAGAGTTTTGACACCAACTTTCTCTCCGCTTTCAGGAATCTCCGATAGAGCTGACATTTCGTTTTTTGTAGATATGATCTGCAGACTTGCTTCGCGGTCTTTTAGGATTGAATCTATATTTCTGTATGCCATCAGTTGCTCCTTTGTCTTAAAGCATTCTCTTTATACTTAACACCACTGCACAGCATTTGATATAGGTAGAAATACCCAAAATGATGCCTTGGAAGCATTTTTTTTACCGATGTTTCTTTGCTGACCAGGGACCTTTACCGTGTAATTTTGGATAAGGAGTTTGGAGCTGTTTTTGTTGTCTCTATGGAGTATTTCAGGATGATTGGTTCAGTAAAAATAGTGTAGACTTTGAAAAAGCCCTTTTGAAAAAAAATCTATTTTTACAGGACCTCATCACAGTGCTAGGAAACTCCAAGCTTCAGGTGTAATATAAAAAAAAGAGAATGGTTGAGTTCCTCAACGACTTGATCAAGAACCGATTTTCCGAACAAGGAGTAGATCATGAAAGAACTGTTGAAAAATATTGTTTACACTGGCATTGGAGCCGCATTTCTCACCAAAGATAAAATTGAAGAGTTGAAAGATGATTTGGTGGAACAGGGGAAAATCGGTGAGGATGAAGGCAGGAAGTTTGTTGATGAGCTCGTAGTCAAAATTGGTACGGTTAAAGATTCGTTAGATCTCAAAATTAATCAGATAGTCGAAGAAAAAATCAAACAGCTCGATATTGCTACTAATGCCGATGTTGCAAATTTGCGTCGGCAGGTTGAAGAATTACAGATCGCCTTAAATAAGAATCCGGAAAAATGATCAAGCAACATAATGACTCGAATTTATGATCAGTATTAGAAAAATGGGGGCCATAGGGCGAACCTACAGGCATCTCCATCGATACCAGCGAATAATACGAATTCTGTTTAAATACGGTTTCGATGACCTTGTCGAAGGGTTGCGTATTGATCAGTACCTGGAAACAGGACTGAAGATGATCAACAGAAAACCGCGTGAGGAAATTGAAAAACATTCGCGGCCAGAAAGGTTTCGTATGGCCCTGGAAGAGCTGGGGCCAACC
>JAQYVF010000059.1 GCA_030145625.1 Desulfocapsa sp.
CAAGAAGGCACAATTTTGTTCGATACGAACCAATTGGTTCGAATAGCCTTGTTTAGTGCGATTTAAGTTTAATTATTTTTTAAGGTTGAAACGATATTATGATTGAATGGAATGAAAAGCAGTATCACTGCCCTGTTGAAGTTTCCATGAATCTGCTAAGTGGAAAATGGAAGTGTCTCATGCTTTGGCATTTGAATGATGGAACAAAACGCTACAATGAGTTGGAGAGAGTAGTGCCTGGTGTCAGTCAAAAAATGCTGACACAGCAACTAAAGGAATTGGAAAAGGACGGTTTGATATCTCGAACTGTCTATCCGGAAATACCACCAAGGGTTGAGTATAGCTTGACCGAACTTGGTGAAAGCGCCTTTCCCATTTTAGAATTGATGCACTCTTGGGCTGTCGAACAATTGGGGCTTAGTGATCAAGAAGAATAGGTTCTATTGGGAAATATTAAAAGGATGCAAATCGCCCCACATTAAGATGCTTCCTGTTACCCTCTGATTTCCTATCAAAAAAATGTGTTCCCCGCTTGAAACTGTAACTTCACAGTCTAGTCTCAAGTTTGCCTGTTAATAAAAGATCAACAGGTTTGATTTGGCAATATTAACTCTAAGTGTTGCTTTTACTAAGAGGTGTAATAGGAAGAACTTCAGGGAGTGTGATCTGGAACGTACTGCCTTTATTCGGCATACTTTCCACCTTGATGCTGCCTCCATGCACATTGACGATATGACGACAGATAGAAAGGCCCAGACCACTCCCTCCTTCGTTGCGCGACCGAGCCTTATCAACCCTATAAAACCGTTCAAAGATCAACGACTGCTCATCAGCAGAAATGCCTATCCCCGTATCCTTTATTGAAACCACAACTTGGCCATCTACATGACGTAGCGTGACTGTTATGATTCCTCTCTTAGGGGTATATCTCATCGCATTTTCTAGAATATTATGGAACAGGTTCCGAAGACTTCTTCTGTCGCCCATGACCCAAGCTTCGTCAAAATGATTCTGTTGGAGTGTAAGGCTCTTGGACTGACAGACGATGCTAACGTCGTCGCACAGGTCCCTCACAAAATTGGTCAGGTTAATTTTTTCAAACTTCAGCTCTTTTCCCGCATCAACACGAGCAAGATTCAGTAATTGACTTATTATCCCGGCAAGATGATTGGATTCATCGGCAATCACCTCCAGAGATTTTTGGTATTCTTCCGTCTCTCTTGGTTTTTGCAGGGCCAGAGTCGATTCCGCTTGAATAACGGCCAAAGGAGCGCGAAGTTCATGGGAAGCATCGCTGGTAAACTCTTTTTGTCGAATAAAAGCGTTTTCCAACCTGGCAATCATCTGGTTAAGTGTGGCTGCGAGCCTGCCAAGTTCATCTCTTGATCTCACATCAATTCTGCGGCTTAGATCGCTTTCTTCTATCTTCTTTGCTGTTTCGGTAATCTCTTCAACTGGTCTGAGCACTCGTCTGGCAAGAAATACGCCGCCACCACCTGCCAAAATAATGGTCAGGGGCACAGCCAAACAAAGGATGTGAAAGAGTCGGTCGAGGGCGGTCTCAATATCACTGACAGGCCTGGCGATAACCAACACTGCTTTCCGATTCTCTGCTTTATGAATTTTTAAAGGTTTAGGGGCGCGTTGATCGTTTCCCATTTGCAATGTTGGCGAAAAATCGGGTTCGTTTTGCCTTGGGGTGTTTAACCTTATGTGTCGATTAACTGGGCTGAACGGGGTGATAAAAACCCGCAACCCTGTACTCTGTTCGGTGAAGATTGTTGTGAAAGAACTCACCCCTGCAAAAGCATTATCTATCAGGGAAACGGGCAAGTCAGTGTTGACTTTATGCTGCGGCTGCGTTGTCTGCTGAAGTTGATTCTTTTCATAATAATAAAAAGAGACCACCTCACCTAATTCTTCTTCGAAAGTACCACTGGCAACAATAGAAATAACATTTCTGAATCCGCTAAGATGTTCAGCTCGCCTGCCGAGTGTTTGATCAAAATTTCGATACAGGGTTTGGGAAAGTGTAAAATAAACACCTCCTGCCAAGAAGACTAGTAAGATAGAAAGGACAACGAGATACCAGAGAGTAAAGCGAAATGTTATGCTGCGGATAAAGTTCATGCCGATTTTGAATTAACCCTCAATCTGTATCCTGCTCCCCGCACCGTTTCAATAATATCTTTTCCTTGCTCTGGGTCTATCTTCTGCCGCAAGCGACCGATATATACGTCGACCAGGTTGGAGAGGCTGTCGAAATTACAGTCCCATGCATGTTCTTCGATCATGGTTCGTGAGATTACCGCATTGGGATTCCGCATCAGGTACTCTAGAATTGCGAACTCCTTGGAGGTCAGCATAATCTGTTCCTGCTGTCGGTATACTTCGCGGGTAACTGTATTCAATGTCAGATCATCTGCTTTCAACGTAGGTGATCTTGATTTGTCCTGACGCCGTAAAAGTGCTCTCACCCGAGCAAGAAGTTCACTAAAGGAAAAAGGTTTTACCAGATAATCATCCGCACCAGTATCTAGCCCTTTCACCCGGTCTTCGACTGTATCTTTGGCAGTGAGCATGAGTATTGGAGTGTTAATGTTCCGTGTTCTAAGATCCCGGCACACCTGAACCCCATCTTTTTTGGGCATCATGACATCCAGGATAATAAGATCATAGATATCATTACATCCATATATCTCACCCTCCTCACCGTCGTGAACACAATCAACTGCAAATGTGTTTTCTTCAAGTCCTCTCTTGAGGGTATCGCATAGTCTTTGATCGTCATCAACAATCAGAATTCGCATAGTCGGTTCTCCATCTCATGACATTTTCCAATAACTATACCATGCCAAGATGAATGGGACATGAAATGTAGTTACTTCTAACGGTCATTTTACTATGTACGGCCAACAGCATTATTTGCAACGGTCAAGGAGATGGTGTTGAAATTGATCAAAGAAAAATACAGAAATCCGAGACAATAGGACTGTAAGCAGGAAAACGGTTGACTTGTTTTGAGATCAACTCGTTCTAGGAAAAATTTTGATTAAGAGGTCATCCTGCCCTCAGTCAAGAATAAGAAATAGAGGTTACGGGCAATGCATCTACGGATCACCGTTCTACTAGAACAGTCTTTATGAGGCAACATCAATAGGAGTGTAGCCATCACCAGCCTCACTATTTCCCAATAACTCAACACGTTGTGCTATCTGATCATTACCGTTATTTTCTCCATAAGCGGCTAATGCTTGTTCAGATGATGGTGGCGGAGGTGGTATCATTGCCGATTCACCATTTTTGCTCATCGTCATATCCGGTGAAGATAAGCCATTACTGTTAAGCCTTTCCAGTAACTCTTGGCCACTCAAGTCTCCACCTTTATTGACATCATAGCTACTGATAGCATCTTCAACATTTATTGAATTTACGGTGCTATCCCCAGTACCTTCATCAAGGGCTGCAAGCTCACTGGCAGAAAGTACACCATCTCCATCAGTGTCTCCCACTAGAAAGGTCTCTTGATTTTTTGGTGACGGTGGTGGGCCTTTCATTTCACCGCTGCGCATCATTGTCATGGAGCTGCCCACGCTGCTAACGTTATTTACCATTTCTGCATCTCCTCATTCATTTTACCGACTATTCATATAGGTTACACGTCTGGGTATAGTAACAACCAAAATTCGCATAGCCGTTTCTCCATCCCACAATACCTTCACATGAATGATACCACGCCAAGATGAATAGAACATGAACAGCTGTACCTTTTGCTTAACAGAATTCTCGGCAATTTTTTGTTTTCCTGAATTGTCTTTTTTTAACCTTGTTAAGCTAAAACTTACTTTCGTTTCATCTCTGGTTCATCTTTATGCTCTATAGTGAAGGCAAGATAACTTGTTAGCCCAAGGCCAATGATACTAATGCATCAAGCGCTAGAGTTGGGCATCCTTCAAAACAATACGTTACCTAATCACATATAGGGAGAATAGTTATGAAAAAGCTTTTAATAGCATGTATGGCTTGTTTCATTTTGACCATCCAGATCAGCAAAGTGGATGCTCAAACACCATCTTATGCATGTCTGAACAAGACCACCGACGAAAGTGAGTGTAAGAACTGTTGCGACTGTCTGGATGCCGACGCCCCAACTCGTCGAAATTGTCGGGATGATTGTGCTATTCATGATTTTAGTCTGAATTCCGATTTTATCCCAGTGAATGCACCGTCTACGCTCGGACCTGATGGCGATTACTCAGCCGCCCTTGATGCTGGCAATGAACAGGCTTGCAAGGAATATTGTGACGGGTCGGATGCATTGGCTTGCGGAGACCGCCACTATTGCCGTGATGCCTGTAATGCAGCGAATTTCAAGAATTCAGATCCTCATAATTCTAAAAAGTCCACTAACAGGGCTCAAAATCCTGTCAACAAAGGCCTGCCTGCAGAAATCGTAGCAGCCTGTCAAGGCAAGAGTGACCAGGAAAGCTGTTCCGTTGGCGGAACATTTACAGGGCTGTGTCATACTCTCCAGAACCAGCTTGCCTGTGTAATAAGTAAGGAAGATGCCCCGGCTGAATTGCAACAACAATGGGATAGTCTGGATGGAAACCATGACGGATTTCTGGATGTAAATGAGACCAGAAGTGATGATGGACCAAAAGATCATGCAGCCGGAGACAAACGACCACAAGCAAATAGCCGCAATGCAAGCAATAGGGCCGGCGAACAGTCAGCCGGACACGGTAGCTATAGTGTGGAACAGGCGGTATCCGATCGCGCTCAACTCACCACCATCGCCTTTGCCGGTTTGGCCTATCTTACTGGTGACCTGTGCGGTGATACTTTTTTGCCGCCAGGAAAAGTATCTGATTTTTTCGGTTTTCAGTACCTACGTGACACCGATAGCGGAGAGATGGGACATAATACCGCCTTTGTTCCTCGCAGTGCGAATAATATGCTGTCTATCCTCAATAACGTGCAAAAAGCCAAGCTGATTGCCCTTGCCAAAGAACAAGTGACGCAAATCAACGAATTCGGCTACAAACGCTTTCCCCTGATGAAGGCGTTCCGGCGAAACCTGGAAGGAGATATCCCTGCGGACAGCGGTGGTTTGGATAAACAGGCTGTCATGGACTACTCAGCAGCATTATACCGCCTTGACGGGCAACTCAGTTTTCAGCGGGCTCAGGTAATGGGAAGCATTATCCGGTCACTGGGCAAAGAACAACGGGCCTCTTTAGACAAGATGGCAGCCGGAAACTCTTTATCCTGGCAGGAATTGCCGGATCAAGTAGATAAACGGAGTTATTCACATGAAGAACATGTGGCGGTGATGACCTATGCAAGTGAGATGTTTAGTTGGTATGCCGGTTCAGTGGAAGCGGACACCTACTTTTGCCCTGAGCGGCATGGGATGTACTTTGGTGCCTTTTACATGAAAGACATTCCGGCCATGGGTAATCCGGATTATTCCATAAGTACGAAGATTACAGGGGATAGCGGAGAAGCCTTCCTGAAAATCCTTAATGAGTCTCAGCGTGAACTCATTACTAGCCTTGTGAATATCCAGCGTGAACCGTTGAAGGAAATCGTGTCAACGCGACAGGCAATATCAGAGGAACTCCGGCAGTTTATGCGACAAGAATCTGTGGATAAAGACGCTGTAGAGGCTCTTTCGGAGAAGTACGGCAAATTGGACGGAGAGATTTCCTATTACTATGCCACGCATTTTGCGGGCGTGTACAAGACCTTGAGCAGCGCACAGAAAAAGCAGCTCATGGAATTGAGGAATCTAGGTGATTTCAGCTGCAACGGTGGATTTCTTTACTCCAGAGACATAACCATGCCAGAGATCATGAACACAGATTTTCTATTTTGATATGATTTTTATCTCCAATACTCAGTCACTTTGCTTACATCATGAATAAAAAAAATAGGACTCGAACGATGTATTTTCGAACATGGTCTACAGCACTCTTCACGTTACTTACTTTACTCCTGCCGACAACAGGAAAGAGTCTGACTCAAACAGGGCAGGTTCTTTCCCTTGAACAAGCTGTAACCATAGCCTTGAAAAACAATCCAGGTTTTGCGCAGCAGACTAATGATATGAAGAGTGCTGAAGTAACAGTTTCTCAGCAACAGGCGGATTTCTACCCAAATCTTGTACTGGAAGCCTCCGGATCTGAACGTTTTGACAAGTCGCAGGGTGACTCCACAGGCAATACGGAAAGTCGAAGCGTTACATCAATGAACGTTGGGTTAGTTTCATCGATTAACCTGTTCAATGGGTTGGGTGATATCGCGGCGCTGAAAAATAGTGAGCTGCTTCTTCAAGCAGAGCTTGAATCCCTTTCCCAGTCAGAACAGACCTTAATTTTCGAGACTGTTTCACAGTTTATCCAGGTGCTCACCGATCAGGAACTGATTCATGTTGAAGAAATAAACCTGGAAGAAAATAACGAATTGCTGGAAAGAATCGAAACTTTCTATGAGGCTGGCAAAGTTCCGATCAGCGATCTGTATCAGCAACAGGCGGAAACAAAACAGGCAGAGTTGGATCTGCTGGAAGCAGAACATAGCCTCAACGTCAGCAAGCTACTCCTTATGCAAACTATGGGAATGGTGCCGACAGTAGTCTATCAGGTGAGCCCCCTGGATTTCGAGATCTTGTCGCTCATGGCACCAGATGATGATACCACTCACCTCACCGCTCTTGCCCTGGCAAATCGTTCCGACATCAAAGCTCAAAAACGACAGATTGAAGCAGCGGGACAGCAGATTCGTCAGGCCAAGGCCAGTCACCTGCCTAAAGTTGACCTATCGGTCAGTTTGGGCACTGATTACAGCGGACTTAGTGATGAGAAGCAATATTCAGAGCAGTTCAATGATTTCCTAGACGAGTTCGTGGATGAGAACCTCAACTCCACCATTGGAATCACGTTCTCAATTCCTCTTTTCGATCGTTTCCTAACTCGAAACGAAATTGCAAAGGCCAGAATTGGAAAGCGTAATGAACAATCACTTCTAGAAGAAAAAAAATTGCAGGTTGGTCTCGAAATCGCGGAGGCGCTCCAGGATTATCAAAAAACACAGAAACAGGTCGACGTTTTCGAAAGTAAGCTCACCTATGCACGTCAGGCACTCCACTCTTATGAAGAACGTTACCGAGTGGGAGCATCAACACTTATAGAACTCACTGATGCACGGACTCAATATGTGACAGCGGCATTTGACCGGGTACAGGCAAAATATGATCTGGTAACCCAGGAGATAGCAGTTGCCTATTATCTCGGGAATATGAAACAGATGCTTGCTGGGTTATCACAGGAGAAAAGCTAGAATGAAGACAAATCAAATTACTTCAAAATCGCGCAAGAGAGGTACGATTGTTATCGTGGTTCTTTCAATAATGGTATTCTCCTGGTGGGCCTTTGCCCACCAGGAGCAACCGGAACCCAAAAAAGTTTTTCAGTTTGCTCAGGTAAGCCAAGGAACCTTTGAGATAATAGTTTCCAGTACCGGGACTCTTGCCGCTGTGGAAACGGTGGAAATTGGTACCCAGGTTTCCGGCACAATTGACAAACTGATGGTCGATTATAATGACACGGTAAAAAAAGGACAGGTTCTGGCAGTTCTTGATCAGTCGCTTTTCAATGCTTCTGTGGAAAATGTAAGAGCCGGTGTGTTGAAAGCACAGGCGGAACTGCAACAGGCAGAGGCTGAATACAAGCGAAACAAGCCGCTTCATGAAAAGGGTTATATCTCCGAGCAGGAATTTCTCCCGATCAGGACCGAAGTGGATACGCAAAAAGCCTCCTTGCTGTCAGCTAAGGCTGGCCTGCGGCAAGCCCAGATCAATTTGGAACATACGGTGATTAGTTCTCCTATAGACGGTACTGTCATTGATCGCAGTATCGATGCGGGACAAACAGTTGCAGCAAGCCTCAGTACACCTACCCTGTTTCTGATCGCTAAAGACTTATCACACATGCAGATTGAAACCAACGTAGACGAAACTGATATCGGTCAAATTCGTAAAGGGCAAGCAGTACGTTTTACAGTGCAAAGTTATTTAGATCAGACATTTACAGGGTCCGTTCGGCAAATCAGACTGCAACCGGAAACCGTCGACAATGTTGTCACTTACACAGTCATTGTTGAAGCAGAGAACGAGTCCGGCCTCCTGTTGCCGGGAATGACCGCAACTGTTGATTTCGTCGTGCATGATGTTGAGAAGACCCTCCTCGTGCCTGTTGCCGCGCTCCATTTCAATCCGGACGTAGGCTCCGGTAAAATGCTGAGTGATGATGAGACTAGCAGCAGTCAAGTTTTCTGTAAGGATGAAAGAGGACGACTGAAAGCCGTTACAATCACCACCGGACAAAGTAATAGTTTAGTAACAGTTGTCAAAGGGGGTGATTTGACAGAAGGAGCACTGGTCGCCATCGGTTTCGGTCAGAACACGTCAAAAAACGAACCCGACAGCGGTTTTTCCCTGTTCGGTCTTTTTGGACAAAGCATGGGCCAAGGTCAGGGTCCAGGGCCTGGAGGGCGACCATGAGATCTGAGCAGATCTGCCTGAGCCAGGTCAAAAAGATTTTCTCAATAGGTGAAAATAAAGTTGAAGCTTTAGGCGGTGTTTCTCTTAGTATTTACAGTGGTGAATTCATCGCCGTCATGGGGAGTTCCGGAAGCGGAAAATCAACCCTGATGAATATTCTGGGTTGTCTTGATATTCCGACCAGCGGCAATTACTCTCTTGAAGGCTTAGCAGTTGAGGATTTGAATCGCACGGAACTGGCTGATCTACGTAATACGAAGCTAGGCTTTGTGTTTCAAGGTTTCAATCTTCTGCCTCGGACCACAGCGCTGGAAAATGTAGAATTACCTATGTCATATGACCGACATTGCAGGATTGCCAACCCTCGCAAAAGTTCCATTGAGGCCTTGAGACATGTCGGGTTGGAAAATCGCCTTAACCATGAACCGAACCAGCTCTCCGGCGGACAGCAACAGCGGGTCGCGATTGCCCGTGCCCTGGTTACGGAACCGGCAATTATTCTGGCAGATGAACCAACCGGGAACCTTGATAGCCATACTACTCTCGAAATACTTGAATTGTTTCAAAGATTAAATCGTGAAGGGTTGACATTGGTGATGGTAACCCATGAAACGGAAGTCGCTGAGTATGCCACTCGATTGGTGGAATTACGCGATGGTAGATTGTTAAAAGATGAGGCAGTTTTAACCCCCCGTAACGCCGAGGAAGATCTTAAGAGGGTTGCTTCATGAAATTTCACAAGTTGATTATTGTCGCCTTGAAATCCATTGCACGTAACAAGATGCGTAGCCTTTTAACGATGCTCGGCGTCATCATTGGAGTTGGTTCGGTTATCACAATGGTTGCCCTGGGGGAGGGATCACAAAAAGATATCGAGAATGATGTTGTCTCACTGGGGACAAACCTGCTCATGGTACGACCAGGAAGCATTAAGTCTGGAGGGGTTCGCGGTGGAGCCGGTTCCCGGCCAAGCCTCTCGATGAAAGATGTGAGCCGCCTGAAACAAAGTGCAACGCTACTGAGATGGGTATCTGCCGAAGTGCGTGCAAACGGTCAGGTGATTGCCGGTAACAACAATTGGAACACGACAATCACAGGCGTTGCCCCGGAATACCTTTCGATCCGCAACTATCAGATCGCTACAGGTTCCTTCTTTACCCATCGTGATTGCAAAACACGAGCAAAGGTTGCGGTTCTCGGTAAGACAGTGGCCGATGAACTTTTCCCGAACGAGAGTCCTGTAGGGGCACGTCTACGTATCCGAAATGTACCCTTTATGGTTATCGGTGTATTGGCGGAGAAAGGACAATCTTCTATGGGAAATGATCAAGATGATATCATCCTGGCTCCCGACAGCACGGTACTTTTTCGTTTGAGTAACGGCAAGTTCGTCAATGATATTTCCGCAAGTGCGGTAAGTAGTGAACAAATGGACGCCGCCAAAGCAGAACTCACAGCCCTGTTGCGTAGTGAACATCGCCTGACCGCTAAAGATGAAGATGACTTTGGGGTCCGAGATCAGACTGAAATTATCGAAATCGCAACTCAGGTGACCGGCACCTTGACCCTGCTTCTGAGTTCCGTGGCAGGCGTTTCATTACTGGTTGGAGGAATTGGCATCATGAATATCATGCTTGTCTCAGTTACCGAGCGCACTCGTGAGATCGGTATTCGTTTGGCTATCGGCGCACGACCGTTTGATATACTTGCCCAATTTCTTGTCGAAGCCGCCATCCTCAGTCTATTCGGAGGCTTAATCGGCATTTTGTCTGGACTGGGCGCAGCCTGGGCAGTAGGTATGCTGCTCGGAGTCAGTGCGGTTATAAACCCCACAGTTGTGTTGATCGCTGTTCTTTTCACCAGTGGTGTTGGGGTATCCTTCGGTTTTTACCCTGCTCGCAAAGCTGCCAATCTCAATCCTATAGAAGCATTGCGTTATGAATGACTATTGCGAGGTATTGGCAGTCTTTTAAACAAGACGAAGCCTACTAAGTAGTTGCCAGAGTTGAAGAAAATATTGTTATTGGTAATATTAACCATTTTCGGGAAGGTGCTCATGAAGATGTTTCTGTATCTCTTTGAGGAGAGCGAGTTAGCCCAAAGTTCTGGAAGATCTAAATTGGTTGATATTTGTCTTTCCAATCATAAAAGTTTAATCTCACCCGGAGTCAAATGTTTTGGAAACATGTTGATCTTGGAAATAGCCAAATTGTGGTAGGGAAATGGATCGTTTTCTAAAGATGTAGTCAGATCTACAAGTCTTTCCACTTACAAGATCACTTTATTTCAAGATAGCTCCCATATTCTCTATATTTTGCTGCATAACGGATAAAAAGTTTCCCTTTTGTGGTTTAGAAAAACATGGTGAAAACACCTGACTTTTAATGTTCATATCCTGCAGCCGTTTAACTGATTTTGGCAGAGGTTCTTCCTCCCAGATCATCCAGCCAGCAGGATGAGCGTTGACTAACTCATGCAGATGTTTCCATTCGCTTTCTCCAGGATCGGCGTCCGGCTCCCACATCACCATTTTCAGGTTCAGATTATACCTTCTGGCCATGTACTGGTAAATTGGATGGGAGGCGACAAGGGACAGTCCAGGTTTATTGGTGCTCATGACGGTCATCTGTGCATCCAGTTCAAGCAGGTCCTTTTTCAATGATTCTAAGTTGTTGGAGAAATCAGTTGTATTGGCAGGAAGTTTACGTGAGAAAGCCTTGTAAATCGCCTCAGCCTGTTGGACTGCCTGGGAAAAGTCAAGCCAGGTGGTAAAAGCAGTGCCGCCATGAGAGTGATCACCGCTCGGTCCATGGCTGTGGGTTACGTCGGTTTCAATATGGATGAGCTTGTCTTTGAACGCTTTTGAGGTATCTACAACGCGCAGCATGGGCAGACTGACTTTCTTCGTCCATTTTTCATAACCAGCACCATTCAGAATGATCAGATCAGCCTTCTGGTATTCTCTAATTGTTGCTTTGTCGGGCATCCAGAATGCCGGATCAACATTTGACGGAGCAGGGAAAACGACATTGACCAGGTCTCCGCCAATACGCTCGGCAAAATAGGTAAGCGGATAGTTGACGGTATAGATGGTTATTTTTTTTTCAGCCATACCTTGTAGAGGCATGGCAAATATGAATAAAAAAAGAATCAGAACTGAACGGATAGACATGGTGTTTTGCTCTCCTTAAAATGTTTTAGATAAACAATTGCCTGACAAGTTCCTGGTCATAATACTGGACCAAGGCCATGAATCCTCCGCAGAAAACAGCACTAATCAGGACAATGATCAATATCTCTGCTCCAAGTAACCAGGCAATAGTGGCCCTACTACAACCAAGTTTGAAAATAACTTCGATTTCCTGCTCCCGCAAACGCAGTGACAAGGAAAACACAAGAACCAAGGCCAGTAACGTGGCGGTACCAACCAGCATAATGACCGCATCCAGAACATTGCGGATCTTAAAGATATTCGCCATTAGAGTGTCGATTACTTCCTTTGGCTGTACGATCTGGTAGGGTGTCTCATTTTCCAGGTATCGGCCCTGGAGGATGGTTCCGGATTTTTCATCATAGGGTACAACAAGCACAGCCGTGAGTGGAAAAGCTGCAGGATCACCATGTAGATGAAACGAGTCAATATTCTCCTCGGTTATCTCAGTGTATTGCATGAGCTTGGCATTGGCAGTGACGTTGTTCTTCTCTTTTTTGAGAATGACCGTGTTGTCCGTTGTCTTTGCCACATCCTGATGGCCATGACCAAGCCCGTCGATAACCCAGGCGGTCGGGATGTCAACAAAGACAGCCAGGTCGTCAGCACTGTGTGTGGGTGCAAGCACTCCGGTAATTTTCATTTTCAGGGGATAGACCCCTGCTAGATTGAACAAAGTTTCCGGCGAGGAAACAATATGATCACCGGGTTCCAAATTGAGCTTTCGAGCCACCTTTGCTCCTATCACGCACTGGCCGAGCATGACAAACTTTTCACCTTGGGCAAATTGGAGGTTCCGGAAATCAAAGTAATCAAGGGATGTTCCGACTATTGGAAAGTCACGGGCCTTGAACCGCACAAACAAAGGAATTGGCGCAGCAAGGTCGGTATCCATGACCTGTTCTAACGCCTCCATGGCAATAGTTTCCGGTACCTCATCAGCAAAATAGAGTGAGTTCATCACCAGATCAAGAGCACTGCCTTTGGCTCCAATCAGCAGCGGGCTTGATTCGGCCCGTAGGGTAAGCTGTCGCTCGCTCTCATCTAATAGAATCTCAAGGGTTAAAGGCAAGACGGCAATAATGGTAATGCAGCCGACCAGTATGAATGTTTTCACCTTAGTGTAGCTCAAATAGCGCCATGCAAGATAGAAACTGTCCATCAAAGAGTCTCCTCCCGCAAAAAGTCGTTGAAGTTAATGACTTTATCAAAATACGGTAGCAGTTCCTGATCGTGAGTAACTGCAAGAAGCGTTGCGTCGTGTTTATCCACGTTCTTGAAAAGTAGTTCAAGGATATGCACTTTGTTTTTTGGGTCCAGATTGCCAGTGGCCTCATCAGCCAAGACAAGTTTTGGTCCAGGCAGCAACGCACGGCAGATGGCAACCCGTTGCCGTTCACCGTGGGACAGGGCTGATGGGTGTCGGTTCAATTTATCATCTATACCCATCTGTATCGCAAGCTTGTCAGCGCGATCTCGTACATCATTGTTTAGTTTGAGTGCCCCGGTGATCCGGTATGGATGGAGAATATTATCTTTTACATCAAGGTAGTCGAGAAGACCAAAATCTTGAAAAATAAAGCCAATATTAGTTATGCGAAAATCACGTCTGGTTGTATCATTCTGACAGTTGATTTCCATTTCATTTATACAGACGCTCCCTTTTTCTGGGGTAAGTATGCCTGCCACCAGGTTAAGCAAGGTCGTTTTGCCTGAACCACTTGGTCCGACAACCCCGACCTTTTCTCCAGCCTCAACCCGCAAGTCAGGGATTGACAGATTAAAATCTCCCGACTTGTAGCTAAAGTGTATATTACTTAAACGAATCAACCCGTTTTTCCTCCAGCAATTCAATACAAGTGATCCTCCAGGAACCGTCTATGACAGCTAAAGTAAGAATGGCATCATAGATATTCTGGCGGGTATGGATATGCCCCCAGTGATCTACCGAGCCGACGGCGGTCCATTTTGTCCTGACACCAACGGCACCTTCCTGCTTATTTTATTCATTCACTTCGGTTTTCAGTACTTCGACGTTCTCAACCTTTGCGTACGCAACCTACCTGAGTTCTCTCAGTACATGCCCTATCAGAACGTCATTCACTTGCCACCAAACTATGGCAGATAAAAAAACCTATATTACGCTGTTTTAAATGCCCTGAGAGTACGCTCTCAATCTCTCCATCGTCGAGACAAACATCACTACTATAATCGATAGAATCGAATGAACGATGATATTCATCTCTTGATATTTTCCCGTCAGAATTATAATCGTGAGTTTCAATAAATTGGTTAGCTCCACCACCCGATAAAGCGCACCCAGAAACCAATGCAAGAGTCATTAGGATACATAGTTTGAGTGTCATTTTCCTCAAAATTGTCTCCTTTTGTTTTTTTTTCTGTTTATCTCGAATTAAAGATGCTCAGGAATTGTATATTTTCTCTACCCTTTAATACCTTAGAAATTCATTTCTTGTTTTTATGAATGAGTTTCGTAAAGGTTCTTATCCTGGCTTTTTTCCCGTTTGCGGGGGGTAGGTACTTTGGTATTTATTCTATTATTTTTTAGAACCTGGGCTATGTTTCCCAGTAATCCATTTTTACGGTTTATCTTTGTATGGGCCTATTGTACAATTTTAGGCATGGAAACTTATCGATGGGTGACAAATTTAACCATTTCTGTGGTATTTGGCGGACTGGTTACTCTGTATTATGCCCGCAGAATCAAAATACTTGTTGGTGAAGATAATCCCGAAGACCGGATTAGAATCCCAATATCTATTGGCTTTGTCGAAAGCCTCTTTTTCACTATTGGAGTGGCATTTCATTTGTCTGGAGTTATGGTTGCCTGGATGTGTGCAAAGATGGCAGCATGCTGGGGAGAAGAGAAACACACATCTTTCTTTTTGGATGAGGGAAAAAGAGTACCTATGAAGAAAATAATGCTATTCTTTTTCATAATTGTTCTGACCACAACAACCTCGAATGTTGCCAATGCTCGTTCCCCCTCGCCCACAGATTGTGAACTGAAGGAGGTTAAATCATACCTTCGTCCAGGAGCATCATCTCAACCAACAATGGTGACTGTCGGCCTACGATTAATTGATGTAACAGCTATAGAAGACACCAGTCAAAGCATAACTGCCGATTTCATGGTGACACAAGATTGGACAGATCCCAGTCTTGCAGAATATAAGGGGTGCCAGCTAAGCCTGGATGAAGTCTGGTCCCCACAGATTGATGTACTCAACTCAGGGCGTCTTTTTAAAAACCTTGATGATTTTGTTGAAGTTTTTGAGGCTGGTCGGGTTCGCCTGACACAGCGATATCGTGGATCACTTGTTTTTATATACGACGCTCACCGTTTTCCCTTCGACACACAGAACATCGTAGTGTCCCTTCTCAGCGAGAAAAACGATCAGAATAAAGTCAAAATAATCATCAATGAATCAGTAACCGGGAGAAATCCAGCTGCTTTCAATATCCCAGACTGGTCTATAACTGATGTAAGCGCACAAGTGGTAACCCAACATTTCGAGATCGGTAACAGTAGCCATTCCTTGTTCAAATTTAGTATTCCAGCAAAACGTCTATCTGGCTACTACGCTTGGAAAGTCATTGTGCCTCTCATGTTGATTGTTTTCATGTCCTGGACCGTATTCTGGATTAACCCTTCACAAGTGGGCACTCAAATCAGTATGTCCTCCACTTCCATGCTGACACTAATCGCATTTCAGTTTGCAATGGCCAATATCCTGCCACGATTGAGTTATTTTACAGTTATGGATCGTTTTATGTTTGGGGCGACTGTCCTTGTCTTCCTGGCACTGATAGAGTCGGTAACCACAAATTACCTGGTGACCAAAAATAAAGAGGCCAGAGCACTACAGCTGGATCGATACTGCTGCTGGATCTTCCCTGTCGTTTTCTTCGCCTTTGTCGGAATCGTATTTTATCACTGAGTCAGAACTACCGTTGGTTGCCAGTCAACCCAGTACCGAGGTAACTAAATTGCCTTTTGAAAAGCTATATCAAACTGAATAAAAAGCTACAGAGCCTTACTCTTTAACGTCTTCATCAATTCCCATTCGCATCAATCGCACTTTTCCACTCTCTAAAACATCTATAGGTTCTGTTATTATTCCTTTTACGGCTCCGTGGACAGCAGAGGAACCTGCTTCTTTCGAAAGATCTTTGGCACTGTGAACCAAGTTCTGTGCCTTTTGGATAGCTACCGGAATGTCAGCTCTCAATGCTTCACTTTCTTTAAGAATCGGCGGGATCGTTTCACGGACCTGGGCAACTTCATCAAGAATGGAAGGGATTATTTCCAGAGTCTGCTCGACCTGATGGAGAAGAGGTGGAACTAATTTTCGTACTACTTCAACTTCCGATATGATTAGAGGTATCTGGGTAGAAATCTTACCAACTTCGGTGATGATCCTTTCGAGGTTTTTGTTAGACTCGATTTTCTGGATCTGTTTTGCGATGTCAATAATAGCGGACCTAGTGGCAGAAATTTCTTTAGTAACGAGTAAAATGGTTGTGGCTAAATAAATTAATGCTACTGCAAACAAAGCGGAAACGAAAATTCTGATTTTCTCAAGAGACATATTTTGCTCCCAATCAAAAAAACACAACGCCGATAAACAGTAATTTAATCCTTCGGTGGTTGCCAGTTTCATATGTCTGCTCTGAAGTTTTGAATTTCGAACTTCGGTGAAGACAGAGCAGATTTTCTGATCATGCAGTTTTCAGGATAGGCTTTCTTCCATCAGCTTTTTCCTGTGCAGTCAAGTTGGCAGTTTCTGATTGACTATTCTTGTTTTGATTGGCGCAAGAGCCTTAGGGATTAGCTTTAAGTATTTCATAAGAAAAGCTAAACACTTTGTAACTATTCAGGTCATGCCCAATAATTGGCAAACAACCGCTCTATAACTGTTTAGCAGTGCTTTATATTCGTTCAGTTAGGACTTCGAAGCATACTAGTGCTATTCGAGAAGACCTAAATGGACGAAGATGAAGTGCTGCTGAATAGTTACCACGCTTTAAAGATTACCAATGGATAGATAGTCCAGCTAAGGGTCCGTGTTGAAGAGCATCGTAAGCGTAGTGGTCCATACCGCTCCCACTCTCGTAATCGTAATCAAGCCATCTATAGCCAAAGAAAGCAGACCCCCAGTCTTTGAACTGATAATCAATCATGCCTACAAGGTTCCAGACAAAATCTGAGCCACCAGCTCCAATATCACCGCGCCCAATAAAGGTCCAGTTATCAGAAATATGTGTAAAAATACGCATGCCGACAAATCCGTCCAACCATCGTTCGCTGACATCAAGTAACTGAACCCCTGGACCAATCTTAACATCCAGATCCTGACGAGTATAACGGGCACCACCTAATAATTGAAGATCGTTTATGCCGAATGTGGCGGCCCTGTAGGCTACTCCTAGTTCACCCATCTGGTCTATGAAATCTATACCCACTTCTGCTCCTGATGAAGTGTCAACAGAAGGATCAAGATCAACATATTGATATTCTGCAAAAAGAGTCCAATCGCCTTTTTGCATTTCAAAGTGGATAGTAAAAACAGCATTAAGATTATCTAAAACATCGCCAAAGTCGATTTGAAGTGGTAGTTCTGCTGGCCCTACTGTTGACGATCCATTTATATGCATCCCCCATAAGAACAAAGGAGACAGGGTGAAGTGCCACTCGTCATCTGACAATTTGGCGTCTGCAGCCATTGCAGAACTTGCCACAGATAGTGACAAACAGATAGGCAGCACGACTTTTTTCAGGGATTTGATCTTCATACTCATTTCCTCCTTGTACATACATTTCACGGAAAATTATTGAGTTAGGTGAACTCCTTTAATATGCAAGATACAGTGCAATACCAACCTACAACATGAAACAATCCTGCTGGAACTGCTCATCCAAGTACGACTTGGGTTCACTCATTGAATATGGGACGTGTGAACATGGCGTGCCGTACCCGCAGCATATCGATTCGCTCTCTTTGGGTCTTTTTAATTAGCAGTCCGTGCTCCATGCCATGAAAGGCGACCAGGGTGCGTGACCGCATTTCAAGCTCTTTTCCCTCAAACCCCATTTCGGCAAACAGATCGCGTACAAAATCGAGCCTTAGTTTATCCACTTTTCTTACTAGGTATTCAATCTGGGGCTCCATCAGAGCCCATGCCCTGATGGCAATGTCATATCGTGTCAACTCGTTGATAACAATGTACTTCGTCAGTTCAAACAGACGTTCCTCTGCACTGCCCTGTACTTGTTCCATATGTCCAACAACAACCAGGGTAGAAACCAGGGTCCAGTGTTCAACAAGTTTGTGGATGAAATCATCGCGGTCTTTGAAATGCCAGTAGAAACTTCCTTTAGTTACCCCCATACTCTTGACCAGTGTGTCAATACGAAGCTTAGCATTTCCCTCCTTGATAAGGAGGTCCAAAGAAAACTGAAGCCAATCTTTAAGAGTCAGTTTCGGTTTTGTTGACTTTTTAACACTAGACACCATACTAAAAAGTATTGACATAATTATTTGTTTATGTCAAGCTTAAACCTAACTACTAATATAGTGGATGAAAATGCGTACAGGCTAGCTGCAAGCCGTTATTTGAATTGCGAGGTAATTAAAATGGGGGACCAATCTATGCAGAAAATTATTCAAAAGCAAGTGATGACGGGCGTACTTCTACTCCTGTCCAGTTTCCTCACAGTTTCTGGGGTGATGGCAGCTGGAGGAGCGGTGAAATCTCCAACAGGAATCGCGCCTGATCGGTATGTATACTATCCCGGTACAGAAGAACTAAAGAAAGACGAAATCCGCCTTGTAGCATGTGGAACAGGCTTGCCAGCAGCTCGTCGTGACCAAGCTGCGACCTGTTTTCTTGCGGAAGTCGGTAACGGCGACAAGTTCCTTTTTGATATCGGTACCGGCTCCATGACCAATGTTGCAGCCCTCATGATACCATACGATTTTATCAATAAGGTTTTCCTCACCCATCTCCATACTGACCATTGGGGAGACCTGGCAACTCTATGGGCTGGTGGATGGACTGCGGGACGCACAGGCCCTCTGAGGATCTGGGGCCCTACAGGGGCGACCAAAGATATGGGAACTGCGTATGCGGTGGAGCACTTCTTAAAAGCCTATAACTGGGATGCAAAAACAAGAAACTTTGTTCTCAGCCCTAAGCCGGGAGAAATTATCGTCAAGGAGTTTGACTATAAGGCAGAGAATGCAGTGGTGTATCAAGAAAATGACGTTACGATCAAGACCCTCCCTGCAATCCATGCAGGTGATGGCCCGGTGAGTTTTATCCTCGAGTATGCCGGCCTCAAGGTCGTCATTGGCGGAGATACGTTCCCGAACAAATGGTATATTAAATATGCTGCCAATGCAGATCTTGCTATCCATGAGACCTTTTTAACTCCACCCGACCTCGTCAAATTTTACGGCCAGTCACCAGGTCAAGCACTGGGAGTCGGTACTCAGATTCACACCTCACCACAAGCTTTTGGTAAGGTAATGAGCACCATTAAACCTCGTCATGCTGTTGGTTACCACTTCTTTAATGAACAGGGTACCCATGATGATATACTTATGGGTGTCAGGGAAACCTATAAAGGCCCATTGTCACTTGCCGTCGACAATATGGTCTGGAACATTTCAAAAGAAGCGATTGTCGAACGAATGGTCGTTTCTCCCGATCAGGCCTGGTCTGTGGCAGGCCCAAATAAGCCACCGAATCCACCAGCAAAAGGAACAGTTCCTGACCCTCTCACTGACTTCATTAAGGCTGGTCACTGGAGCCCTGCCGATGAGGCACAGGCAGAAATGATCAAAGATTTCAAGGCGAAGTACAATATGAAGTGAGATCAAATAACATCTCGAAATCAGAGATGAAATGGGAGTAGAAAATATCAGGTGTCCTCTTTGTGATACCTGATATTTTTTTTTACTTCTCAGCTTTTTAAAAAAAGTGAAAAGTTATCCGGCAGGTCAAAAATTGAGACCAAGGAGTTGCCAATGAAACCCAATATCAAAAAAATAGTTTACTGTTGCTTACTGACAGTAGCCGCCTGTTCTCTATCTTTATCCCCAGGATCATCCAGTGCAGCCACAGATGACAAACCGAATATTGTTATTATCTGGGGCGATGATATTGGTCAGAGTAATATCAGCGCCTATTCAATGGGACTTATGGGATACCAGACTCCCAACATTGACAGCGTTGCCCAAGAGGGAATGAAGTTTACCGACTACTACGCCGAGCAGAGCTGTACCGCTGGACGGGCATCCTTTATCACCGGTCAGAGCGGTTTCCGGACTGGTCTGTTAAAGGTGGGACTACCAGGAGCGGAACTTGGCATGCACGAGAAAGACCCGACCCTTGCTGAGCTCCTCAAGCCCTTGGGTTATGCCACAGGTCAGTTCGGTAAAAATCATCTCGGAGACAGAGATAACCACCTGCCCACCGTCCACGGTTTTGATGAATTCTATGGCGCTCTCTACCACTTGAATGCGTCTGAGGAACCTGAACATCGCGACTATCCCAAAGACCCTGAGTTTCTGAAAAAGTTCGGTCCGCGTGGTGTTATCCACAGCTTCGCCCAGCCTGATGGTACCCAAAAAATAGAGGATACCGGTCCACTGACCAGAAAACGCATGGAAACTATTGATGATGATTTTGCCACAAGGTCCGCAGAATTTATCGAAAATCAGCATAAGGCCGGCAAACCGTTCTTTATCTGGGTGAATTTCACCCACATGCATTTTCGTACGCATGTTAAACCGGAAAGCGTAGGTCAGTCCGGGCGCTGGCAGAGTGAGTATCACGATGCCATGATCGACCACGATAAAAATGTTGGTACGGTTCTGGACAAACTTAAAGAATTGGGAATCGAAGACAACACCATCGTCATGTACGGCACTGACAATGGCCCCCACATGAATACCTGGCCCGATGCAGCAATGACACCCTTCCGTAATGAAAAAAACTCCAACTGGGAAGGGGCTTACCGGGTTCCGGCGATGGTCCGCTGGCCAGGCAAGATCAAGCCGGGTACAATTTCAAACGACATAATGTCACATCTTGATTGGGTTCCAACCCTGATGGCTGCAGTCGGTAATACCAATATCAAAGAGGAACTGAAAGAAGGCAAAAAGGTAGGTGGCAAGACGTTTAAAGTCCACCTTGATGGTTACAACTTCCTGCCTTACCTGACTGGCAAAGAAGAAACGAGCCCGAGGGAGGAGTTTTTCTACTTCTCTGATGATGGTGACATGACCGCGCTGCGTTACGATAACTGGAAGATCATTTTTGGCCAACAGCGAGCACCAGGAACCATGCTGGTCTGGGGTGAGCCCTATGTCTTTACCCGTGTACCCTGGCTGTTTAACCTGAGGACCGACCCTTACGAGAGAGCGTCCATTACTTCAAATACCTACTGGGACTGGTGGCTTGATCGAGCCTTCCTGCTGGTGCCGGCCCAGGCTTATGTGGGCCAGTTCCTTGCTTCATTCAAGGAATTTCCACCACGGCAGAAGCCTGCCAGCTTTACCATTGATCAAGTAATGGAGAAATTGGTTCCTCCAGGTGAGTGATCCCCTGATAAGTAGGAAAACAACATGCATATATAGAGTTGTAATTAATTATTGACAAGAGGCTGTTCAAATGAAACTGTTCAATTATATTATTCAGATATCCATGCTCTCTGGGTTTTTACTTTTTACCGGACCGTACTGCATCGCTGCTCATGCTGCAGAACAATATGAACCACAGCAAGTCCTGAAAGCCACCGACGTTCTCCCAAAATCCTTTTTTGAAAGCGATCTATATAAGGTTGACCAGAAGGTAAAAAATGACGGGCTGATGAACACCTATACGGTCACTTCAAAGCATGGAAACTTTGAAAAACTATCAACCGTGGCCCTGTATAAGTTGATCGTCGAGATCGAAGCTATTGACGCTATGGAAAAAATTCAGGAGAGCGATACCTTCACCAAATCACTTAAAGAGTCCGGTGTCGGTACAGTTGATGGTATCAAACATCTTTTCACGGACCCTGTAGAGAGTGTAAAGGGAGCCGGCAAAGGGTTGACCAGCCTTTTTTCTCGAGCCGGAGAGTCCATCTTTCAAAGCAATCCTGGCGATACAGAAGACAGCCGGGCAGAACAGCTCATCGGTTTTTCCAAGTCAAAGAGGGCGATTGCCCATAAATTCCATGTTGATGTTTACTCAACGAACAAGGTGTTGCAGGACCAGTTAAACACTCTTGCATGGGCTGATTATGCCGGGGGCATTACCATCAGCATAGCAACGCTTCCACTCGGTGGCCCTGCCAAGGTAGTTTATTCATCTTCCAACGCTGTTCGTCTGCTCAATGAGGCAATCGCCTTGACACCCCCTAGTGAGCTCAAGAAACAGAACAGGGAGAAACTGGCAAAGATGAAAATAGACCCAGATCTTACAAGTCTGTTCATCAATAACCCGAATTTCTCACCCAGGCAACAGACCTATATTGTTGCTGCAATGGAAGCCATGTCAGAAGCCGTGCACCGTGAAGTTGCCCTGATGGTTGCCCTGCAGGTTAAGGATCCAGACATGGCCATGGCCATAACTACCATAGCCATGATGCAGGCCGGTTATAACAAAAACGTTGCAAAGATTAAGAAACTTGATTCTACAATGCGCATTATGGGTGGACAAGATACCAATGGCACCAAGGTGCTTTTAGTACCGGTTGACTACCTGACCTGGAACGACAAGATTGCAGGTGCCATAGGGCATCTGGATAAAGCTGCTGGTGGCAGCAAAGGCGAGATCTGGCTGCTTGGTACGGCCAGTGAGCTGGCTCAAACTAAACTTAAGGAAAAAGGGTGGGAGGTCAAGACAAAAGTTGCCGGCAAGATTGGCATTAATGAACTTGGTCTTCTCAAGAAAAAATAATTAATGAAACAAACTAGATGGTGTCAAGGAGGAACAAGATGAAAAGGATGTCTATTTTATTTGCACTTATTATCCTCTCACTTTTTTCATTTTCGATTGCTCAAGCAGAAGAGAAAGGTGAAATGGCTGAACTGCTCTTTGTCCAGAATTCACATGATGTTACCCTGGAAAAAGGAAAACTCACCCTCAAAAAGGTCAGCCCGACAACCATCTTTTTTACCGATCGACCGGAACGTATAGCAGGACACATGACGACAAAAGATTTTGTAGATGAGTGGAGTCAAGGGGATAACAGCTTTAAAGCGGATCCTCCGAACGCTGCACTGTCGATTTTTGGAAAAGATGAAATCGTCGACATCGAAGTGACCTTAATGAACCCACAATTTAAGGGAGATGATCTCATTTATGATATCGCCATTCTCGAGGAAGACTTGAAGCCAATATCCGGACAAAGTTCATTGTTTATTGATCCCATTGGCAGGCCGATGTCGCCTACTTCCGTTGCCGGAGTACATAGGAGAGAAAGAACAAGCGTTGTACGGCATAGAGTTAGATAAATGATTCTTTTATAACAGGGAGAAAGGAAATGTTTAAGAGAATATTTATTCTAAGTGTCACCTTATCAATCGTGGTTGTTGTCTCTGCTTATGCAAATGAGGACCTTGCCAAGCAGTCGCAAAACCCGATCGGCAATATGATCAGCCTGCCCATGCAGAACAACACCTATTTCGGTGTTGGACCTTCCGAGGAATGGGCTAATTCCTTCCAGTTACAGCCTGTCTATCCTGTGAACTTTGGAAAGGTTAACCTGATCAATCGGGCCATTATACCTATCACTTATCTTGCCTCACAGGAGATCACCGTTCCTGTGAGGCAGCAGGTAGAAAATGACTTTCTTACCTTTCAGACGGACAGTATATTCGGCCTTAGCAATATAACCTATCAGGGATTTATCTCACCAGCTGAACCGGGAAAGGTTATTTGGGGAGCGGGTCCAGTTCTTCAGTTACCAACTGCCACGGATGACAAGTTAGGAACCGACAAGTGGTCTGGTGGTGCAGGATTTGTTGCCCTTACTATGCCTGGTAAATGGGTCCTTGGCTGTCTTGGTTATAATATCTGGAGCTTTGCAGGCCCCAGTGATGAGGAAGATGTCAACTCTCTACTCTTTCAATATTTTGTGAATTACAATCTTTCAAATGGCTGGTATCTCACCTCGACTCCGGTCATCACAGCCAATTGGGAAGCAGATAGCGATCAACGCTGGACAATACCATTTGGCCTTGGGGTCGGCCGTTTGATCAAAATAGGTAAACAACCGATTGATTTCAAAGTACAACCTTTCTGGTACGCAGAAAAACCTGACAATGGACCAGAATGGTCTTTACAGCTCCAGGTAAAATTTTTGTTCCCAAAATGATATGTAGAAACCACATCTTTTTATAATTGTAAGATCATACTGTTCTAACGACATACTGTATTTTCAGAAGAATTATAGAAAGGAGTATCATCGATTATAAAATGTATTCTTGTTATCGGAATGCTAACATTAATCGGCTTAACTTTTTCAAATGCAGTGGCAAACACTGCGATTTAAATACAATATGGGACGGTTGTCTCATCTCATACAGTCACAGAGGCGTCATCCCATGCCGGGGGTGCTGTGATGGGTGGTTTACTAGGCGCAGCAATAAGTGGCACCAGGCACACATAGAAGACTGAAAATAATGGACTCAGCTACGGCAGGGGCTGCAATTCAGCGCTGCTACTGGCAGTGTAGCACAACAGTATACTGTACAATTAAGAAATCGCGGACAAGCGATTGTATCCACGGAACAACAGAAAATCCGGCAGGGCGACTGCGTTTCTGTTAAACAGGGGCAGCACGCAAATATTCGCAGAGTCTCAGATATTCATTGCGAAGAACAACACAAAACAACAATCCCCGAACACCACAAGTCCAACGCCAATAACTGCCAGATTGCTAAAGATGAACTCGCCAAAGCACAAACCGACGAATCGATTGACCATGCTGCAAAAAAGGTTCGAGTACTGTGTGAAGACTTATTTTTTGAAAACAACTGTTGTGGATGCAAAGGGAACGGCTGGTAATTGTTCACTCATATTCAACAGAGACCGAATTTACCGGTCTCTGTTGTTTTAATTTTGATGGCAATATCAATAATCAATAATCAATAATCAATAATCAAATATTGATATTTTCAACTAAGGTTCTCAATTGAAAAGACCTATTTTTTTTCTTCTGCTAACTTTCTTATTCGTTTCTTTTTCTTCGGAATTACGGGCTGATTGGATTAATCTGAGCGGAGCTGAAAATGCCAGGAACATTGCTGAAATCCATATTGAAAAAGATCACGTTACAATCAAGCTGGAAGTGTTTGTTCAGGACTTGCTTATCTTCGGAGAGCTCGTTCCTGACGATTTTTTTCCAGAATCCGTTCCAGGTAGACCTGGACCTGAAGAGCGGATAAAGATATTTTCAGACTCGGTCTTTCAGGTTATCACCGATACCGGCAAAAAACTTTCAGCAACACTTGTCCTCGTCGAACCCAGGACACGGATAAAACGCCCATCCCCTCTTGTGGGCAGTACGAACCCTTACACCAGGCAACTCATTCCCGGACCACCTGATGATAAAAGAGTTCTCTATGCTGAATTAATTTATCCTTTCCAAGGGAAACCAAAATCTCTGACCATTATTCCCCCCTTGAGTGATGATGGCTATCCAAAAGCGTCTATTGGGTTTATTTGTAATCACCTGGGGGTTCCTGTAGTCGATTTTCGCCAGTTAACTGGACAAAATACCCTGCACCTTGCTTGGGATGATCCCTGGTACTCCGCTTTTGAAAAAAAACAGCTCAAGCGAAATCTTCAGTCAGGCATGAGGACGTATCTCTATATTGAGCCCTATGAAGTTCGTCACGAAATTCTGGTGCGTGTCAAAGATATGATGAACTGGATCGATTTTGATTTGCGAGGTGAGGTGTTTATTGAAGAAGATGAGTTCAATCCTGTCCGAGAACAAATAGCTCAATTTTTCATAGATCGTGAAAAAGTAATGATTGATGGAAAGCAAGGTAAGCCCATCCTCGACCGCACCGCCTATGTGGAATCGTCGATGCTGCGTAGCCGTTTTATTGAAATACCTGAACGGGTGCCACTGAACACGGCCATGGTCGGTATTATCATCACATACCTGACTGACGGCATTCCAGATGAGGTCATCACCCAATGGGACTTATTTTCGGACCGAGTGCAACAGGTGACGGCAAGTATGATTGATCCAGCTGGGCCATTTCCGTATAACCTACAAACCGATGACAATGTCCTTAAATGGACTAACTACCTTAATAATTACACCATCCCATCGGTTGACAACATCATGGTTGCAGAAACACACAGAGGAGTAGCCATTCCGCTTGGCAGTCTGGCCTTTGTTGTCCTCCTGTTACCTTTTGCTTTTGCTACATACAAACGCCGCAAAAAATCCCAACCTGTCAAAGTCCATTTCAGCATAATCTTGATTATGATTATCTGCATTTTAACACTATTTCCGCACTGGCACTTTTTCATCGGCAGCAATGCACGGGCAAGCAAGATAAGTGATGAGGATAGCAAGGAAATTGTCCTCAGTCTCCTGAAGAACGTTTACCGGGCTTTTGACTTCCGCGAAGAAGAGGATGTGTACGATAAGCTGGCCATCAGCGTCAGCGGTGATCTTCTAAAAGATGTCTACCTACAGAGTCGACAGTCCATGATCATTGAGCAGGCCGGCGGTGCCCATGCCAAAGTTAAGAAAGTAGATGTGCTGGAAACGGATGTTCACGCATCAAGAAAGCAGAAAGGGGCTCTAGATATTCGGACGAAGTGGACCGCAGTCGGTTCTGTCGGTCACTGGGGGCATATCCACACCCGACAGAATGTCTATGATGCAATCCTGACACTGGCCGTCATTGATGGATCTTGGAAAATCATCGGTATTGAGCTTCTTGAGGAAACCAGGGTTGATCCCTATGCAAAACTTGCGGAAAATGATCGGTAAAGGAATAGAGAAGACTAATAAAAGTTCATGATTCGACTTGATGATATGACCTTCCACTATCTCTGTGGGGATTTCCTCTTGTCCATTCCCCATCTATCTACCTATCGGTTGCAGTTGGGAAGCAGGTAGCCGTTATCATGCCCAGCGGTTCCCGGAAACCCACCCTGCTTAATTTGGTTGCTTGGATTCTGCCCCCTCTACAGGGATATGTGAAAATTGATGCGCTTGAGATCAGCCGTCAAAATGACAAAACCAGGCGGAATCGCCCCCCGGCTATCTTGGCTCTCAAGACACCTTTTATGTCGGTACAATGAAGTGAAGGGTGTTGGGCGAATCCTAACGAACTATGCTTTGTTTTTCATATTTTTTTTGGTGTTGTGAACAGAGTATGCGCCAGTTGTATCCGTTTTAGTTGCTCCGCCCTGGATTCTTTGAGCAGACTATTCTGCTCCTGCATCATAAACATCACCGTGGCACGACTTCGAAACTTTAAATCGTCTCCCCTGAACCCCATTTTAGAAAACAAAGATGCAACATAGGCAAACCTCCTGCTCAGCCCCTCCTTTATCAGTGCGAAAACTTCCGGTTCATTTTGCGCCAGGGTATGGATTGCGAAATCATATTGTGCAAGCTGATTACGGGTTACAAAAAGCATCAACTCCAATAAACGTTCTCTGCTATTTCCTTCAAATTTTTCGATATGTTTTATGACTAATAAGGTAAACTTTGCATCCCAGTACTCGACCAGATTTACAACAAAATCGTTTCGATTTTTGAAGTGCCAATAGAAACTTCCTTTCGTCACTCCCAAAGATGCCACTAGATGGTCAATTTTAAGACGGCCGAAACCCTCTTGATTGATTGCCTCCAATGCTTTATTGAGCCACTCTTCTTTTGACAACTTCTCTTTCATCACTTCAACTTACCATATAAAACTGTTTGTATAAACATGAATTGGTTTGAGAGAATATAAGGAGACAAGTATATATTAAATGTCTCAACGCAAAAATATTTATTTTAGGGAAAAGCGCAATATGAAATCTTGTAATTTCTGCAATCTTATCATTGCAAAAGCAACGGTCCTACAATGAATGCAAAAAAATGATACTCCATGCAATATGATTCATAACTTGTAGCAAACAGTAAAAAAGGTTCCGTTTGGCAACCATAACCATTTAAGCAACTCCGTAAATTACCCTTGTTCTGATGCTCTTGAGGTGCAACAGCCATCAATCCTGTCTTTCTGATATCATTAAATAGAAGCAGTTTCCATAATTTTACCCCACAACAGGAGGTGCACTATGAAAGTTTCACAAGCAGTCGATTTTCATTTGCAGTATCACCGGGCCAACTCCAAAAAGAAAATACTGTTAAGACCTGTGAGTTCGTTCTTACCCGTTTTACAGCCCAATTCGGCAAACGTGAGTTAGCCAGTATTTCGCATGAAGAAGTCCTTTCCTTTCTGGTCTCTCTGACTAAAAATAACAAACAGGCAACTAAAAGAAACCGATACTCGGTGCTCCCATCTTTCTACAATTTCAGTATCAAAAACGCATTACCCGCTCTGACCAATCCCTGCAACACTACAATTATCAAAAAGATATTCAAACGTCCCAAAGCCATTCAATGGCAAATAGTTAGTAAAGAGACGGTTGATGAAATTATTTTCCGGACCATGAACATTAGAAACAGAATTATGCTGAAGCTAATGGCCAGGAGCAGCATGAGAGTCGGTGAAATTTTAAACCTCAAATCAGTCGATTCAAAAAAGCCGGTAAGCTCGTAGATATAGAATTGCGTCCACACGATCTCAGGCGTCGTATTCGAACATATTTTTGTTGTCTTGAGTTCGGCTGTGAGGTTAGATTCAGGTGAGGGAAATAGGTTACCATGAGCTGGATGGAAGGATACCTTCTGTATAATCACTTGTTAGGTAAGAAATCAAAAAGAGGTGTGCTAATGAACAAAAGTATTAGATCCACGTTCCTGGTGTGTAGCTTAGTGGTTTTATCATTCGTTTTGAGTGTTCTTACTGTAGGTGCAACTGAGGAAACCTCTCCTGTTAAGGCACTTGCAGACAGAGATGTATATTATCCCGGAACCGAGGATTTAGCACCCGACGAAATGCGGGTCATCGCCTGCGGCACAGGAATGCCGAATGCACGCCCAAAACAGGCGGCGGCTTGTTGGCTTGTAGAGTTGGGCAACGGCGACAAATTCATCTTCGATATCGGTACTGGATCAGCGGAGCGTCTCTCCGCAATGAAAATTCCGTATGACTATCTGGATAAGGTGTTCATCGGACATTTGCATAGCGACCACTTTGGCGATCTTGATGCGCTATGGGTCGGCGGTGTCGTTGGGAACCGCATCAATCCACTTCGTATTTGGGGTCCAAAGGGCCACAAGACTGAGTACGGTACAGCCTACGCCATCGAGCATATGGAGAAGATGCTGACTTGGGATAAAGGTAGCAGATTAGGTAACGTGGATATCCGTGGCCTCGAACTCGAGGTACATGAATTCGACTACAAGGCTGTCAACAATGCGATCTATAACGAAAACGGCGTCAAGATAAGCACAATTCCTGCGATCCATGCGCTGGATGGACCGGTAAGTTTCATCCTTGAATGGAAAGGGCTCAAGTTCGCCTACAGCAGTGACACTTTCCCCAATAAATGGTGGCGGGAGCATACGGCGGGTTCAGACATCGCTATTCACGAGTGCTTCCTTCCTCCATCGCTGCTGATCACGAAGCAGGGTTTCACGCCAGGTACAGCCCTCAATGTTGGTACGCAGGTACACACTTCACCAGCTCAATTCGGCAAAATCATGAGTGAGATAAAGCCTCGTATAGCCGTTGGCTATCACTTCTTCAATGACTTCGATACTGCCCCGGTTGTTACTGCGGATATCCGTAAGACTTACGATGGCCTTCTGGCGTTGGCCGTGGACTATATGGTGTTCAATGTGACAAAGGAGGATATCAAGGTTCGCATGGCGGCCATTGACGAGGACATCTGGCCGCAGCCAGCCACCCAGCCGAAGATTCCGGCTGAGCTTGATAAACGGATTGGTTTTTCCAAGGAGACCATCAGCGGGAGACTACCCTTCGCCGACATAGTCAAAGATATGTTTGATGAGGTTAATAAAAAATATGGCACTGAGGTGCCGCTGCCACACTAATGGAGTACTGAGCCCAACAACAGCTTACAGATCTCCTTCCAGAAGTATAACAGATGTTCAGGCACATGTAGGACCAACGTAATTGTTCCAAATAATTGCATCGACCGCAAAAGCGAGAAGACGGTGCGCCTTCTCGCTTCTGGTCATACAGCACGTTCTGCGGAAAAGACTGCCAACTCAACCCCCTTTACATTCCATCTGTTCCTTAACTTGATCCTGTTACTGTTAGTCTGCAGAGACACACGTTATCGCAACGGTAGAGGCTATTATTGGCAATGCTAACCATTTAAGCAAATTTGAAAGTTTTACACTATTCCTGTATCTCTCTGGTGACCTGTCAGTAAATCGTCCAGTCGTGATCCATCAGTAA
>JAQYVF010000058.1 GCA_030145625.1 Desulfocapsa sp.
AGGTGACTTGAAGTAATTCTGCAAGACAATATATGTGCTTTGGAAAAGAACAACCTCCCGGTTGTTTCTTCATACGTGGAAAACAGATTCTCATTTAGCAATAAAAGGGTGCTGCCATGTCTGAGAATTTTCTTTTGTTACATGTCAATGAGTGGGCTGATTTTGAAAGTTGCGATGCCATCCCACTTTCCCAGGGGTATATCCTTGCGAATTTACAAAGACACGGTTATTCCGGGCAAATCCTCGGAGATTACAAAAACCGTCCCCTTACGCCCCATCATTTCCATGACTACTTGCAGGAATATCATCCTCAAGCCATCGGTTTTTCAGTCTACGAAGAAAATATCAACAGAGTTCGTGCCTGGGCCGCGTTGACAAAAAAAATTGACCAGAAAATCCCTGTGGTTCTTGGCGGTCCGCAAACAACTTTTATGCCCGGCGAAGCTCTCAAGCAGATGGATGAAGTTGATATCCTTTGTCGGGGAGAAGGGGAAACCGTGATGCTTGAACTTGCCAATGCCCTGGCAGACAAAAGCAATCTCACAGAGGTAGCTGGTATATGCTACAAAGAAAATGGTTCAATAGTTGAAACAGAAAGCTGCCCCAGGCCTGAAAGTCTCGATGACCTCCCCTCCCCCTATCTTGATGAAGCCTTTGATTGCACGGGAAAAGACAGGGCAATTCTTCTCTCCTCACGCGGCTGTAGTTCTTCCTGCACATTCTGCTACACCCCTCGGGCCAACGGCAAAAAAGTTCGCTTCCATTCTGTGGATCGGGTTATGGCTGAAATGCTGCACCTACAACGAAAAGGCATCAATGACTTTTGGTTTGCTGATCCTAATTTTGCCCATTCACGGGAGCGGCTTGAAACCTTTTTAGAGTCCATAATCGACAAGGTCCCCGGGGTGACATTCTGGTGCCAGACTCGTGCCAATCTCGTTGACGCCAAACTGCTTGCTCTTTTGAAAAGGGCAGGCGCACACACCCTTGCCTTTGGCCTGGAATCGGCCCATGACGGAACCCTGAAAAGAATCAAAAAAGGAACGAAGATTGGCCAACTATCCAAGGCGATCAAGCTCACCCAGGATGCAGGAATAAATGTGGAGTTATTTTCCCTTTTTGGATTGCCCGGTGAGTCATTGAAAAATGCCCAGCAAACCCTTGATTTTGTCAAACGACATAAAGTCGACATTGCCGGCAACTCAATTTCACAGCAGCTCCATGTCTTTTTTGGCACCCCAATAAGTGAAAACCCCATTGAACACGGGATCAACGCCTTGCCCATCACCAAACCGGCCTATCAAAGCCTTTGTCGCGATTTTCAAACAAGTGGCATGTCCGAGGATGAAATCCACCAGATGAGACTTCTCTGGCGACTGAACCGCAGGGACTTTGACGAAGACATCAAAAATGGGAGGCACCTGTTTACCATTGCCGGTTTTATCACCCGTCATAAAAAATATTTTGACAGCCGTCCCGAAGCAGAAATGATGCTTGCCCGCATTTACCTGCACCTGGATGAGTGTGGCCCGGCAGCGCAATGTTTCTTGCGCCTGCAACAAAAATTTGGTGATGATCCTGAAGTGAAGCAATTTTTAAACCGTCCTTTCACTGCATATAAAAATAAGCGGAGGGCGATAGCCAGAGAAGCGTGCCAGGTTATTTTTGACTGTAAAGGACTTCTTAACGGAGTTATTGTCCCTGAGACAGAAAGCTATTTCAACATGGCAACTCTGGGCAGCGGAACCCTTCTTGCCGACTTTAAAAAAGGCATCAAAGGGGTAAAATCAGGAAGCACCACACAGTTTGAAGTACTTTTCCCCACTGATTACGGCAATGAAAAACTGGCTGGCGAGAAGGTCTCTTTCCAAGTTTACCTCCATCAGGTACTCGAACCCGTAATGTATAAAGACATTGAGAAAGTTGCAAAGAAATCTCCCCGTAACATGTTCCGCTTTGATGATCTCTTCAATCTGAAAAAACACAACAACAATCTCTATTTTATGGTGCTGCGCGATTCAGTGCTCCACAGTTACACGGGGAATCTCCCTCATGTGATGGCACTCTTCAACTACTACCTGAAGTTAGGCTTTAAGGAAAAGGCCCTAGACCTTGCCTATTCTCTGCCCCAAGGACCTTCTGTTCTAGGCCATGCCGGCAGAGTTCTGCTGGCTAACGAATTACCTGAAGAGGCCTTGGAATTCCTGGAAAAGGCAGCAGACACCAGTGCTGAAATGGAAAATCAACGACTTAAGGCCCATATAAAATTAAAACAGTATGAAGAAGCCGAAAAGATCGGTGCTGACCCACGCCTGGCCACCAGTCTGCAAGCCATGAATTTACGTGTCAACCTTGCTTCCCTGCAGCAGCTTCCTGTGGAACGTTATCTCAAACGGATGAACAATCTTCTCGATAGCCAAGTGAAAATGATGGCGGCAAAAATCTGATGGTAAAGCAAAAAATAGAGGGCTGACACTCCTCTTATCCTTTACAGGAGTACGGGATACCTGTTCGCGGCTGAAGCCGCTCCTGCCTATAAAACACCCCAGTACACTTTTTTGAAATGAAAGAGAAATTTCGTTTCCTCATTCTCTTTTCTTCCACACCATCGTTCCTGTAGGAATTTTCTGGTTTTTATAAGATGAATGTTGTTTATTTGCTTCCAAGAAGTTGCCAGGCAGTGAGCTCCACGTATACAGAATATACAAGTCCACCACTCCCTGGCATAAAACAATATCGTTGTTGTATTAACAGAAACAGTTGACGCAAACATCCCGCCACACTATTTCTTCCCAGATCAGATTCATATTCTTATGGCCACCTTGCAAAATTGCCTTTTCGCCCAAACTCTTCGTTATGAGAAAAATTTTATCCTCGAAATATCAAACATATGCCTGCGGTAAAATTTCTCTCATGCCTCGATTTTGAACGAAAATTCTAATTTTTCAAGGTACCCTTATATGAATTTTCAATATCAACTCCAGAAAGTGAAAATGAGTACAGAGAAAAAATCTTGCATTACCTTACTGTTACCTGCAGGTCGCTTGCCTCTTAATATCATGGAGACAGTTCATCAGCTAGGTGAAAAATATTCGTTTCGGGTATATCTCTCGACCCTGCAAAACTTGCGTTTGACAGATGTGCCGGAGAACGCTGCAGCAGAGATCAGGGAAACCTTGGCATCACTTGGAGTCGAATTTAAGGCACCAGGAAAATTTCCTCTCCCGCGAGTCTGCGTGGGGATGAATCACTGCAAACTCGGTGTGATCGACCCGGAAACTTTAAACCAGAAGATTCTCGACAAATTTACAGATCGGAAAAACACCAAGGCCAAATTTAAAATCGCTATCAGTGCTTGCACCATGTGCTGTTCCGGTGTGAAAACAACGGATATAGGCATCATGGCTACCCGGGATGGCTACGAACTTTTCGCAGGCGGAAAAGGCGGACCGTTTCCTAAAATCGGCCGACGTATCGCAAGAAAGGCCAGCGAAGAAAAAGCACTGGAAATCATTGAGACGCTTGTTGAATTCCATGACCAAAAAACAGCAAAGAAGCAGCGTATGTATAAGCTACTCAACGACCTGGAGTTTCCTTACCAGGAAGTATAAAAACCATCCAACACACCTGCCACAGAGGTGTGTTGGACTTTTGACCATTTTTTCCCCTCTCACCAGCCAACAACTCAATGGATTTTAAGCGAGAATCGGAAAGAGCTGTTTGAGGCCGTTGGCAATAAATTCTACTCCCACCGCAGTCATAACAAGACCCATAATCCTGGTGATGACGTTAATTCCTGTTTTTCCAAGATAAGAAGCGATTACCGGCGCGGCCCTGAACGAGAGAAGAACAGACAGGGCAAAAACCATGACAATGACAGCCAGGAGCCCGTAATGCACCGGCGAATTGTGCTGCTGCCCATAAAGGATCACAGTGCTGATTGCCCCCGGACCTGCAAGCAACGGTGTACCCAACGGCACCACGGCAACGGTTTCCCGGTCAATCGAATCCTCAACTTCTTCATCGGTCTGTTTAACGGGGCTCACTTTCGCCTGCAGCATGGAGATAGCCATCAGCAATATAAGAATGCCCCCTCCGACCCGAAAAGAGGCAATGGAAATGCCAAAAAAATGGAGAAGTGTTTCGCCGGTGAAAAGAGCTATGAGCAGGATAATCGCTGTGGCGTAGGATGCCTGGAAGGCAGTTTTCCGACGCTGCTCTTCCGTGTTGTCCGCCGTGAGATTGATAAAGATTGGTATGGCCCCAATGGGGTTGACAACAGCGGTCATGGCAGCAAAAAACTTCAGGTAATCCGGTAATGTTCCAATATCCATAACTGACCTTGACTCCATACCACTGGTGATAACCCGGTGAGAAGTACCGGAAGTTTTCTACATCTGCATACCTTTTCTGCGATATTGTTTGAATGATCACGTATTCTGTCAAGATCCTCAATTTTTTTGGCCACATCACATCATGGACAGTAAATATAAGCAAAGAGATTTATTGGCTCCTAAACAGTAGCAGGTCCTTTTTTATTTAGCCAGATTCTATTGTTTTGTCGTATAATTGTTAATGATGACACTTTATTTGTTTTCATTAGAGCTGAAACAGCCTGCGAAATCTGCGACTGGAGATATTTTACAATTCAATCTCAAACCACGCACCACCCATAACACTGATGCGAAAACGAGTCAGAATTGACATAGATTACCGAAAAGATTGCTGATGGGGCTTTAAAGACGTGCGGGCACGTCTTTAAAGTATGGTTGGCGGTCAGGAATTCAGTTTTCTCTGCGTAGCAAAGATGGCTGAAAAAATGGACCCGATAGTTTCCCGGGCTGATGGTGAAATCTTTAACAAAGATGTCAGATCCTACGGAATTGTCATCTCTGTACGCAAAATTACTTAATAGAAACAACCGGAATCCAACACACCTTTTAGAGAAGCAATATGCCCAATATCCTCCACCTGTTTTCTCTGGTAATTTTTCCCAAGGATGATATTACAATACAGAATAGCATATTTTTTTCAGCATCCTTACCAGACAGATTCAGATGGTAACGTGCCAAGAACGATGAAGGAACAACGGAACAAACAATCATGAACCCAAAAAAAACATCCCCGACCAGAGTCTCCCTGGTAGTCGACACAGACGCACTGGCCAAATTCACGACTCTCCTCCAAGGCGGATTTTTCCTTGATGTCCCCCAGAGAACAAGCATCAGCGAACTCCTCGTCTCCCTTCCCGGATTTACCCAGGACTACATAAGCAAAAGGGTTCAAACCATTTTTCTTGGCGGACTCCCTGCCGATGACGTGGACCAGCAACTTTTGGGCGTCGATGCTGTCCTGGCCATATCTGCTGCAATGCCTGGTCTGGCCGGTGCCATCTTTCGGAAAAACGGTCTGCACGCATCACTGCGCACTACTGCTGAACAGGTTCCATTAAAACCACCTGAAGCAAACACCTCCATCAAGATCCGTCTGAAACTGTTCAATATGATTGCTGTGGAAAAAGGAGAAGGGATACTGAGCAACGGCTGTATCATTTCCGCCTCAAATCTGCAAAGATTTCTAGCCTACCGTCACACTCTCTCTACACATATCCGAGAGCGTGAGATAAATGGTGAAAATCGCAGCCTTGAGGAACTCTTTTCTCTTCTGGAGAAAGAAGATGCCATCAACCTTACAGTCAAGGACAGCCATGACAACTAAAGGGCTCAAAGACATGCTCGGCCGCCAGGGCCTGACCCCTGTAAAAGAAGCTCTGGCCATCCTTCTTCAAGAGCTGGCCATCCTTCCCCTGAACCAGGAACGACTTCCCTTACCGGCGGCCCTGGACAGAGTCCTGGCCAATGAGATCTGCTCACCGGAAGACCTTCCCCGCCATCCGCGTTCAACCATGGATGGCTTTGCAGTCCGTGCTGCCGACACGTTTGGCGCCAGCCAATCCATGCCCTGTTACCTGGAAATAGATGGAGAAGTTGCCATGGGCCAGGCACCAAAGGGTGAAGTACACAAAGGAAAATGTTTCCGCATCGCCACCGGTGGTCTCCTTCCTCAGGGCAGCGATGCAGTGATCATGTTCGAACACACGATCCCTGTTGACGACAGGATGATCGAACTGATCAAAAGCGTGGGGGTGGGCACCAATCTCATTGACCGAGGTGATGATATCAGAAAGGAGCATACAGCTCTGCCCAAAAACCATCTTCTCCGCCCCCAGGATCTTGGCCTGCTGGCAGGACTGGGCATCGGCGAGGTAGATGTATACCAACAGCCCAGAGTTGGAATCCTTTCCACCGGGGACGAAATCGTGCCCTGGTCCCAGTCTCCTCCCCTTGGCAAGATACGGGACATTAACGGAATAACTCTTTCGGCCCTTGCCAGTCGTTGCGGGGCACAAGTCACTGATTACGGCATTGTTTCCGACACCGAGGAAATCTTTTTTGCCGGTGTCCAACAGGCCGCAAATGAAAATGATATCGTCCTCTTTTCCGGAGGCAGTTCCGTGGGCATGCGGGATCTCGGAGAACGGGTAATAGAAAAACTTGGAAATCCTGGTATCCTGGTCCATGGCGTAGCCTTAAAACCGGGCAAACCGATTATCATCGGTTTGAGCAACAACACCGCAATCTTCGGCCTGCCCGGGCATCCGGTCTCAGCCATGGTCTGCTTCGAACTCTTTGTTGCCCCGGCCCTGCGCCTGCTCTCCGGTATCCCGGCATCAGCAACACCTCTCAAACCCTCTATCAGAGCAAAACTTGACAGAAACATCAACTCGGCTGCCGGCAGGCTGGATCTGGTCCGGGTACAGCTGAAACAGCAGGGAGACAACTCCTTCCTGGCCATTCCTGTCCTGGGAAAATCCGGTTCCATCTCCACCCTTTCCCGTGCCCACGGCTATTTTTTCATCGACACGCAGTCCCAGGGGATTCACAAAGACACAGAAGTCAAGGTACACCTCTTTCAATAAACCTGATAAAATTTAGCAACACCCTAAAAAAAAACAAAACAAGCAAACTGACCGGGCGAATATATGGAACGGAGAAACTCCCCCCATAGAGAAATCTACTCTGCTTGGTACTATTGCCGGAGAACATTTAAATGAAACAAAAAAATATCTATGTAAAAAATATGCCTCTACCGCAGGCCATGGCAACCTGGCAGGAAGCTCTACAAAAAATCAATTTCTTCTCTGGCGGTCCGACAACGAACATGGCCGTTGACAAGGCCCTGGGACAGGTAACCGGCGCCCCGGTTTTTGCCGCCCACTCCTCGCCCCCCTTTAACGCCGCGGCCATGGACGGAATCGCTGTTCACTTTACAGATCTCGCCGCAGCCAGTGAAACCTCACCGGTACGCCTTGCTGCTGAGCAGTTTCACCCGGTGAATACCGGCAATGCCTTACCACGTAATTTTGACGCAGTGGTGATGATAGAGGACGTTCACTATCTCAATGAAAATGAGGTCGAGCTCTCCAATCCGGCTACTCCCTGGCAGCACGTACGAACCATTGGCGAGGATATTGTGACCACCGAGCTTATTCTTCCTGAAGGCCACAAAATCCGTCCCATTGACCAGGGTGCAATGCTGGCCACAGGGGTTACTGAGGTCCTTATCAGAGAAGCACCACGGATGATGGTCATTCCCACCGGCTCCGAACTGATCCAACCCGGAGAGACACCTGAACCGGGCCACATCATTGAGTTTAACTCTCGAATCCTCGCTGGCTATCTCAACGAGTGGGGAGCAGTTGCCCGACGGGCAGCCCCTGTTTCCGATGACCAGGAAAAATTGCGGCAGGCCATAGGCCAGGCAGTGGAAGACAATGACATCGTGATCATCAATGCGGGGGCCTCTGCCGGCACCCGTGATTACACCTCAACAATACTTGCTGAGCTAGGGGAAGTGGTGGTCCACGGAGTAGCAATCAAACCGGGTAAGCCTGTTATTTTGGCCATCGTTAACAACACCCCGGTAATCGGCCTTCCCGGCTACCCGGTCTCGGCTATTCTCACCATGCGCCTCTTTGTTCAGGAAATGGTTTACACCTTCATGGGCATGCAGAAACCTGTCTCACAGTTTGTGTCAGCCCGTATGTCCAGGCCCATGCACTCTGCCATGGGAGTGGATGAATTTGTCCGCATCACCCTGGGCCAGGTGGGAGAGGAATTGATGGCCACCCCTGCCGGTAAAGGAGCCGGGGCAGTCATGTCCCTGGTCCGGGCCGATGGACTTCTCACCCTGCCTGCAGGATCAGAAGGAGTAGGAGCAGGTGAAGAGGTACAGATTGAGCTGCTGCGCCCCCTTATTGATGTACAATCCACTCTGGTGGCCATCGGCAGCCATGACAATATCATTGACATCATAGCCAATCAACTCCACAAAGAACGGCCTGTTATCCGTATCTCCTCAGCCCACGTGGGCTCCATGGGTGGTATTATGGCTATCCGCCGCGGAGAAGCCCATTTTGCCGGAAGTCACCTCTTAGACGAGAAAAGCGGCGAGTATAATATCTCCTTTATCAAACGCTTTCTCCCCAACACCCCACTGCAACTGATCAACCTCTGCTACCGCCAGCAGGGATTAATCGTAGCCAAAGACAACCCATTAGACATCAAGGGATTCCAAGATATTAGCGATAGAAATCTCAGTTTTATCAATCGCCAGAATGGGGCAGGAACCCGGCTGTTGACCGACAAGACCCTGCACGATATGGGCTTGTCCCCCACTGCCATTTCCGGCTACGAGCATGAAGAATACACCCATATGAGTGTGGCAGCAGCCATTGCCTGTGGCAGTGTGGATAGCGGTATGGGAATCTTGGCAGCAGCAAATGCCCTGGATCTTGATTTTGTCCCTGTTGCAGAAGAACGCTACGACCTCATTATCCCTAAACAATTTATGGATGATGTAAAAATCCGGACCCTTCTGGATCTTATTCAGAACAGTACAGATTTTCAGATTCTGGTTCAGGGGCTTGGAGGATACAGCCTACGTGATTGTGGGAAGGTAATGTATGAACAATAAATTGTGGCGCAAAATCACATGTGACGTAACCTGAACCGGCTGAGCGCAACAATATTACCCATAAGGGTGTCATTCCTTTTATGTTTTAGTGGAATTACGCTCATTGAGTAATTAGGCCCTTTATGATTTTGTCACCAGCGACCATTGAAACCTAACGAAAAGAAACGCTAAAAAAAGAAAAAACGCCTTGCTCTTTCCAGATAGGAATCATTATACTGAAAAGGTACTTTTTTCTCTTTTTTAACCTTTTTCAGAGGAGTCAACAATGCCAGAAAAAATTTTCCGCGTGAACATGACAGACCTTTCCACTTCCATTGAAGCAGTACCCGATGATTGGGCTGGGCTGGGCGGTAGAGGTTTGACTTCCACCATTGTAGCGGCAGAAGTACCTCCCACCTGTCACCCTCTGGGACCGAACAACAAAATTGTCTTTGCCCCCGGCCTCCTCTCCGGGACAGCGGCTGCCAACTCGGGCCGTATTTCCTGCGGGGCCAAGAGTCCGCTCACCGGCACCATCAAAGAAGCAAATGCGGGCGGCACCTCAGCCCAGATCATGGCCAAGATGGGTTGCAAGGCCCTTATCATTGAAGGACAGCACCAGGATGACAGCTGGTACTCCCTTCGCCTTACCTCGGATGGAGCCACCATAGAAAAAGAAGAGGAACTCATCGGTAAAGGAAATTTTGCTGTGGTCGAGACCCTTGCGCAGCGTCTCTCAGAATCCACCGGACTCATGAGCATCGGCCAGGCCGGTGAGATGCAGATGGCTGCGGCAAACATCTCCATCAAAGATCCTGACGGGCACCTGCGTTCCTGCGGACGGGGCGGACTTGGAGCCGTCATGGGCTCTAAAAAAATCAAATTCATCTCACTGGATGCCGGAGAGGGCAAGGTGGAGATAGCCGATATGGAAAAATTCAGGGCAGCCAACAAGACCTTTGCCAAAGCCCTGGTAGACCATCCGGTCAGTCAGGCCCTGGGAACCTATGGAACCAATGTCCTGGTAAATATCATCAACGAGGCAGGAGGACTGCCCACCCGCAACTTTACCAATGGCCAGTTTGAGGGCCATGAGCAGATTTCCGGTGAAACCATGCACGACCTCATTGTGGAACGTGGCGGGAAGCCCAGGCACAACTGTCACAGGGGCTGCGTCATAAACTGTTCCCAGATCTACAATGACACGGCAGGGAAATTCAAGACCTCTGGTTTTGAATATGAATCCATCTGGGCCATGGGAGCCGACTGTGCCGTGGATAACCTCGACCAGATCGCGGAGATGGACCATATCTTAGACGATATCGGTATTGATACCATCGAAACAGCCGTGGCCTTTGGTGTAGCCATGGAAGGAGGGGTGCTGAACTTTGGTGACAGCGACGAAATGATCCGCATTTTGATAGATGAAGTGGCAAAAGGAACGCCTTTAGGTCGAATCATCGGCAGCGGTGCAGGAAACGTAGGAAAAACGTATGGAGTTACCCGAGTTCCCGTGGTCAAGAACCAGGCCATCCCGGCCTACGACCCCCGGGCCATCAAAGGAATCGGCATCACCTATGCCACATCTACCCAGGGCGCCGACCACACCATGGGATATACCATTGCTACAGAAATCCTTAATGTGGGTGGGGCAGCGGACCCACTTTCTAAAAAAGGACAGGTGGAGCTTTCCCGCAACCTGCAGATTGCTACAGCTGCCATCGACTCCACCGGCATGTGCCTCTTTATCGCCTTTGCGGCCCTGGATGACGCTACCTGTCTGCCTGCCCTCATCGACATGATCAATGCCCGTTTCGGTATCAATCTCACTGCCGATGATGTCACTAACCTGGGGATGAGTATCCTGAAGACCGAGCATAACTTTAATCTGGCTGCAGGCTTCACCAACAAGGATGACCGCTTGCCTGAATTCTTCGAGCTTGAGTCACTTCCACCCCATAACGTGCTTTGGGACTTCAGCGGAGAAGAAATCGATACCTTCTGGGACTTCTAGATGCAGGTACAAGTCAAACTCTTTGCCTTTTTCCGCGAAGGCCGCTTCAAAGAAGAAGGCAGAGAACTAACTGATAACACCATTGTCGGCCAGGTTGTCGACGATCTCGACATAGACAGGGAAGAGGTGGGAGTTCTCATGATCAACTCCCGCCACTGCCAATTTGATACAGTACTCCGGGATAACGATATCCTGGCCATCTTCCCGGTAATCGGCGGTGGCTGAAGAAAGGGAACTACTCCAATTTCTTCAGGAGCGAACAAAAGACGGCAGCTTAAGTCTTGTTGACCAAAGAGACGCCGCCAGGCAATTCAACTGCTCCCTGCGAGACATTGAAGAGACAGCTCTCAATCATTCAATTTTACCTGGACGCTACCAGCGCAACGGCCTGAGCCCTGCCCGCCAGCTCCTTCTCTTTCATGCCAAAGTCGCTATTATCGGCTGCGGTGGTCTTGGCGGCAGGGTCGCAGATCTCCTTGCCCGCCTGGGAGTCGGTTGTCTATGTCTCACCGATCCCGATATTTTCAGCGAATCCAATCTGAATCGGCAAAACTTCTGTACCACAGAAACCTTAGGGCAATACAAGGTCGAGGTGGTAGCCCAGGAATTAAGAAAAATCAACCCGATCCTGAACATCGAGACAACAAAAGGTCGATTTACAGAAACTTCCGTCTCTGCAGCCTATCTAATCGTCGATGGACTCGATTCCATAGAAGACAGACACCATCTCTCACGACTCTGCAGGAAACATTCCCGCCCCCTGATTCATGCCGCCGTAAACAACTGGTATGGACAAGTCGGTGTTGAACAATTCGACACTCAACTCATCACCCAACTCTTTCCCATACAGGTTCGATCGTTCCAGGCCCCGCAAGTCCTACCGCCGACCGTTGCCCTTCTTGCAGCCATGCAGGCAGCAGAGGTCTGCAAACTGATTCTCGGCCAGAATTCACCTCTCACTTCCACCTGGCTCCACTGCGACCTCCTCAACTGCGAATACACCTTATTTGAAAGTTAAATAAACAAAACTCCCAACCAAGTACAGCAAACAGGAAAAGAAGAATTCAGATTGTTTAAAAGACCTTTCTTGAAGACAAAAAATGATGTAATACTAGTGAGGTATTCAAAATTTTACCCAACTACCACACAGAATTTTGGCAAGACCTTGTAATGATTTCCTGCCCTCCAGAAGATTCTCTACACAGCTTACCTACAACTTGGTAGATTCGTTGCCCATGACCGGCAGTCATTCATCATGGAAAAAATTGAAACCAATTATGGATTGATGAGTATCAGGAACCGGATTCTTATTTTCTCGGTTCTTGTCACGTTTATCCCTTCCTTCGGTATGGGGTGGCTCCTGAACAGCATGATCCATGCCACCATAACTGAAAAGACCGAACAAAAACTGCTTTATTCTGCCAATATAATTGAACGGGAAATTTCGCTCTGGTTCAAACAACGAAATTATGACTTGCATGTTTTCTCCAATTCTTTTGTCATTTCTGAAAATTTAGCCAGGCACTTCAGCACCCAAAACAATACAGAGCAAGAAACATCCCCCCCCTCGCTCTATACCAAAAAAATTGCCACGTATCTCAACTCGGTACAGAAACAATTTGATGACTACACACGCCTTTTTGTCTTGGACAATGAGGGGATTGTTGTTGCTGCCTCAAACTCAACAGACCAAGTTCCTCCAATTCAACTTCCGGGAAACACAACAGAACAGATTGCTGCCACGAACTTCTTCAAAGGAGATGTGTATCTTACAGAGGAAAACAGTTCCCCTCTGATCTTGATAGGTATTCCACTTTTCTCGAAGGAATATGACACATATGTGGGTTTTCTGGCTGCTGAAGTACGTCTGCAGGGGCTATTACCGCTCTTACAGGCCGCGCTCTTTGACACCAAAGAAGATCTCCATATCTGTGGAGCACTCATACGCCTGAAAGACGGAAGTCATTTCCTCTCAACTGGACACTCCGCAGATTTTGTTACACCTGAAAATGTTTCAAACAAGACTTCACAACTGTTTGACAGCCCTCCCCATCTGCAAAATTTTTTCAACTACCATGGAACTCGTGTTGTCGGGATAGCGATTCCCCTGACGACCTCCGGCTGGGGCCTGCTCATTACTGAAAATTACGTCGATGTATTTGCCAGGGTTACCCGTTCGCGGAATCGCAATATCCTCATCATCTGTTCTTTTGCCCTGTTCATTGGCCTGGGTGCCTACCTCTTTGCAAAACAAATTATTACGCCCCTGAAAGCTTTAACCAACGGCGCCCTACAGGTGGCAAACGGAAATCTTGATGTCTCTTTACCTCTCCAGAAAAACGATGAACTGGGTTTTGCCACCAGGATGTTTAATGAAATGGTCACCGAGCTCAAACAGAGCCACGCCAAACTTGAGCAACTTGCCACCACCGACGCCCTCACCCAGCTGGCCAACCGAAAACAGATCATGAAAAGCCTGCTTAAACACTTTGAGAATTATCAAAGATATAGCACAGAGTTTTCAATCCTGATGATCGACATCGATCATTTCAAAAAAATCAATGACACCTTTGGACACCTGGCGGGAGATGCCATTCTCATACAAATCGCCACAATTTTTAAGGAGACCTTACGAAATGTTGACATAGCTGGTCGCTATGGCGGAGAGGAGTTTCTTGTAATTCTTGCTGAAACAAGTGGAGAGAAGGCGAAACATACTGCAGAACGAATCAGACAGGCTGTGGAACAGCATATATTTACTTTCGAAAAATACTCACTGAAGATAAGCATCAGTGTTGGTGTTGCCAGAATTTTGCAAAATGAAAAAAATGAAAACACTCTTGTCAGTAGAGCTGATCAGGCATTATACCTGGCAAAAGAAAATGGCCGAAACCGGGTTGTCTACATAGCAGATCCCCCTGCCGCCCCCTTGGCCGGCTAAGGCTGTATTATTCCAACGCTCCGCTGAGAAGTGAATAATGGACCCATCCATTGTCCTGTTCTTCTCTCTTCACCTTTACCCACTTTCCCTTATAACCAATCGCAATCACAAGACTCCCTCTCTCCAGAACGGCCTTCACATTCGCCTCTACTGAGGGGGCTTCCCTGACATTACTGTTTTTTAATAATTTCATAGTCAGAGGTGTGGCAAAATCAATAACTATATCGTCCTGCAGCGACCCATCAGCAGTTACGTTAAATTGAACTGTATCTACCTGTTTCAATGCCAATTCAGCAAGATGTGAAGCACCATCAAAATCACCTTCATCCAGTGCAGCCTTGCTTTCATCCAGATACTGCTCAGCCTGAAGCAGTGAGTCTTTTCGACTCCCTGTCGGCTCACTCTCTTTTACCGTGTCTATAACAGTTGTCACCTCGGCAACAAACCTCACAGTCTCAACCTTGTCACCTCTATTCCACAATTTTGCCTTATTGTGTACAAATTCATGGACAAAACGCTCCTGGGTCGCGGTAAGCCTGTCAAGTTCTGCATATTTTCCCAAAAGACACATCTGTAACTGGGCTGTCAGTTGCTTCTGCTGCTCCAACTCCTCCACTAATTTCCTGTTCACTCTCTCCAACTCATTATTTTGCTGAAGAATTGAGGGAGAAGTGCGCCCCCCTTTGTTCACCACGCAACCGGAGAGTACAAAAACCAGGCTGACAAGCAACAAAAAGGAAACAGGATAATTGTGATAACAGGAAGTTAAACGTCTCATGATAACAAAAACACGGTAACTTTTTAGAGAAATAGACTCAGTGAACGGCCTCATCACAGAAAAGACATATCACCCGCAATCCGTTAAGAATACGAGGGAGGTCAGACGATGAAATCATTTATTCCAGTGGGGATACCGGCCGACGGCCATCTTCATTTTTTTCTTTTGTCTAATCAGTTTTCTTATGCCAAGGATGATCAGCAGCCCCCCTGAACCGAAACACAAAATGGCACCTTCAATCCCAATTTTTCCCAAGAACAGAAAAGAAATAACTAAAACTACAATCAGACCTCCTATACAAGCCATTGCCCGACTGGAATAGAGTTCCGAACTGAGCACAGAAAATGTCGTTATCCATCCATTATTTTTCTTCACGTCACTCCCGCTGGTAGTCAACAATTCTCCGGCAGGCAAGTATCTCATTTCCGTACCGCAATTGGGGCAGCGATAGGAGGTTTCATCACTTATATAGTCTCTGCCACTCGCTTCCCCACAAGTTGAACAGCGGGGCGTTGGTATATTTTTTTTAGTCATTTTCTTGATTCAGGCTACGTTGAAAAATTTTTTTTGTACTTCCAGTGAGAACAGTCGAAGTTGGAATTTACATCCTGTATTGAAGGAGCTACCTGACAACTTAATGGTCTCTAATCAACAATCATGTTCCCACTACGGGAAAGAAGTAATTTAGTAATTCTTTTATGGGTACCTTGAAAAATTAGAATTTGCGTTCAAAATCGAGGCATGAGAAAAGTTTTACCGCAGGCATATATTTGATATTCCGAGGATAAATTTTTTCTCATAACGAAGAGTTTGGGCGAAAAGGCAATTTTGCAAGCTGCCTATTATCTAGTCTAATCCGAATGAGTTATCAACATATCTCCATAGCCGCCTTCGATTTCTCACCGAACAGCACCACCAAACCTTAGCGATACCCGAAAACATTGTGCATAACAACCACCTGCACCACTATGGTGGTTTTCTTGAAACATGTTCCCTTTCCTTCTAAATCGTTATCACCCCAGGCAATGGAGACAAGCTTTTTCAAAAACAGATGTGATTTCAAATTAATGACCTACCACCTGCTGATACCTTCACAAAAGCATCAGGAAAACTCCGTGCGCTGACGAGCCACTTCTTCATCCTCCAAAAAGGCATCAAAGGGCATCATCCGGTCAATTATACCACCAGGCAAAATCTCCACAATCCTGTTGGCAATGGTCGAAACAAATTCATGATCATGGGAGGCAAAGAGGATAACTTCGGGGAAGGCAATAAGACCATTATTCAGGGCGGTGATAGACTCCAGATCCAGATGATTGGTGGGCTCATCCATGACAAGGGCATTGGCATCAGAAAGCATCATCCTGGCCAACAGACAACGCACTCGCTCTCCCCCTGAAAGAACACCGGTCTTCTTCAAGGCCTCTTCTCCGGAAAAGAGCATCTTGCCAAGAAATCCCCTGGCAAAGGACTCTCCCTCTGTTATTGGGGTATATTGACCGAGCCACTCCACCAAAGTTACATCTTTTTCAAAAAATGCTCTGTGTTCCTTAGAAAAATAAGAGTGGGTCATGGTCACCCCCCAGCGGAAACTGCCGCTGTCCGGTTCCAGTTCTCCTGTCAGGATCTGAAAGAGGGTGGTCTTGGCCAGACTGTTACTGCCAACAAAGGCAATCTTCTCTCCTTTGTTCACGGTAAGATCCAGATCCCGGAAGAGGGTCACCCCGTCGACACTCTTGCTAAGGCCCTTTATTTCCAAAATAATATCGCCACATGGCCTGTCAGCCTTAAAGAAGACGAAAGGATACTTCCTGGAAGAGGTCGGCATCTCCTCCAGCGTAAGTTTATCCAGCAGTTTTTTCCTGGAGGTGGCCTGTTTGGCCTTGGAGGCGTTGGAAGAAAAACGCTGAATAAATTCTTTGAGTTCCTTGGCCTTGGCCCCGGCTTTTTTATTCGCATTCTGCTTCTGCTGCAAAACCAGCTGACTGGCCAGGTACCAGAAATCGTAGTTGCCGACATAGATCTGGATTTTGCCAAAATCTATATCCGCCATATGGGTACACACCTGATTGAGAAAGTGACGGTCATGGGAGACAATAATGACTGTATTCTGGAACCTGTCCAGGAAATTTTCCAGCCAGGTGATGGACTGAATATCAAGGTTATTGGTGGGTTCATCCAGAAGGAGGATATCGGGATTACCGAAGAGGGCCTGAGCGAGAAGAACCCGTACCTTCTCACCGCCTTCCAGCTCCTTCATCTTTTTGTGGATAAGATTCTCGCGGATACCAAGACCACTGAGCAGAACAGCTGCCTCAGATTCAGCATCGTAACCATTCAACTCATCGAACTCTGCCTCCAGCTCACCACTGCGTATCCCGTCTTCTTCGCTGAAATCGCTCTTGGCATACAGTGCTTCACGGGCAATCCCTATTTCATACAGGCGTTCATGGCCCATAATAACCGTATCCAGGACCGTCACTTCATCAAAAGCAAATTGATCCTGTTTTAAGACCGCAATTCGCTCCCGTTTGCCCACAGAAACAGTCCCCCGATCCGGTTCAAAATCATCGGCAAGAATCTTCAAAAAAGTGGTCTTCCCAGCACCATTGGCTCCAATAAGGCCATAGCAGTTACCGGGGGTAAATTTTATATTAACGTCCTGAAAGATAACCCGTTTCCCATAGGAAAGGGCGACATCAGTTGCCGTGATCATAAGTTATTCCTTTTTCTCTCTGTAATCTTTTTTTTAATCTTATTACCCATAAAGCTCAGGCACTTTCTTGAAAAATTCGTCTAACGAGGGGACTTATTTCATTGTTTTTTGAACGCCGCCAGGAGACAAACCACATTTCCACAAACTAAAAGCGCCCCTGTCCGGCATTACGGGCAGGGGCGCTTTTCATGGAAAATGATACTCCAAGAAAAATCTTTTTCTAATTACTTCTCAATCTCCCCCCTGATGCGTCATGCGAATCTTCAAAAGGCAATAGGAGAAATTCAATGGTCAGCGAGAATATTTATATATTCTTCAAGTTCCGCACGCGCCTGACCATAATCGAAAAACATGATTTCCAAAATACCTTTCAGCTCCAGACACCTCTTTTCTCAAATATTCACAGTATAAGCGAACAAGAGCAGTTGACTATTCCAAGGCCAACATGTAACAATTATTATCAATAACACCACGACAACTTTAGTAAAGGAGAAAAAATGAGAACTTTCCAGTACCGCTTATTTTCAATTTGTCTTGTTGTTTTCTTATCCACAGCAAGTTTAGCAATTGCTCAGGACCCAACCACCATTGTCAAAAATGCCTATCAGGACGTCCTTGGCAGACAACCGGACAGCGATGGAATGCGTACTTTTCGCAGTAAAATAATTGACGAGGGGTGGACCGAACAGCAAGTTCGTGCGACACTGCGTAACAGTCCTGAATACAAGCAGGAAGGAAGCAGTAAAATTGTGACACGGGCTTATGAGGATATCTTAAACCGAAGGGCCGACAGAGCAGGTATGGAACTATACAGAAATCACATCCTAAACGACAACTGGTCAGAGAAACAGGTTCGGGACAATTTGCGCCAGAGCCAGGAATACCAGAACATGCACAAGTAACTCACACCCTATCCCCTTAAGCAGAATCAGGCCTCTGTTCCTGTTTGAGGGGGTATAATTCCTCGTTCTTACCGGCATGTTCCATTCGATTCCCCCCTTACTCTTGAGTCACCTTGAATCAGTTGGCTGGAGCCAGGACCTCATCCAACCAATCATAAATACGACTGGAAGAGATAGCCAAGGCTCCCATTTGACAATGTTCACTCGCCGCTTCTTCTTCAGTAAAGAGCATGAGGGTCTTGGGACATTGCAAACGGTCATAGAGTTTCCGAATCCGTTTAAAATCCATAAAATGGTCGCCTTTGCTAGCCACGCACAAGGTATTGGTAGTGATCTTTTCAACCAGCTCCCCCAGTTCATATTGAGACCAGGTCAAGAGAAACTCCACTGGCGATTTAGTATCGGTGGTGAACATTCCGTTATTGATGAACCAACGAAAGCCAATATCCTTTTCCATGGCTTGCCTGAGGTATTCATTGCTTTTCTCAGGAGCCTGAAGCAATTCAGGTAACTGAGAACGATCATGAACGTAGAGGTCGTCAACTCCTGGGTTGGCTACCAGGGCTGCCAGGCGATGCTCGAAAGCTGCGGCCCTGGGTACCAGATATCCCCCCATACTTATACCCATGAGAGCAAGGCGTTGGGGATCCACTTCCCTTCGGGAAAGGGCATAATCTACCACCGGGGTGATGACATGTTCCCAGTCCGAGCGGAAATAAAGATGCTGCTCACGCAAGGCCCCGCCTTGACCCGGGCCTTCAAAAAGCAACACATTGTACCCCCGTTGCAGGGCAAAATAGGCCCGTGTGAAGTAAAGCTCTTCTGCAGTGCCGTCAAAACCGGTCTGCACAATCAAGGTCTTACGCGCCTCGACTGATTTATCGGGTCGGAGAAAATAGCCAGGCAGAGTTGTATCCTCATAAGGGATCTTCACCACCTCCACCGGATGAGTCATGAGCTTGGCGGCCCTGCGAAAAGAATCCCGACTCAGACGCCAGGCTTCCACTATGCGAGGATCATTGGGATTGCCATGTAAAAAGAACTCACAGGTACGGTAATAATTACAAGCCCTTTGAAAGGCCTCCCTGGCACTTGTTGTATGACCGGCTGCCAGGGCTCGAAGCCCCATACCGTAGACCCGATCTGCCAAGGCACGCCAATGCATATACCAGGACTCAGCATCACCTGGCGTAATCTTGTTCCCGGTGCGCAGACACTCGATGATATCAGCCCCAGCGGAGAGAGTAACGCCCAAAGTCCTCTGCAGCTCAAAGTCATAGGTAGGGTTATCAAAAACCACCCGCAGTCGTTTTACCTCTACGTCCTGGGCCAGACCACAGGACACAGACAAAAACAGCCAGGCAAAAGCGATTCCAACAAACACCTGCAAAAAAGAAATTAAACCAGAATTCTTACTCTCCACGTTACCCTACAGCTTATTTCCCTGCTGAAAGCTTGAGAAGGTCAACAGCAGCTTGCTCTGGCTCGTTCCAGCTATTCGATCACCTCGTACAACTAGTCCTTTTCCAGGGTACATCCGGTAAACACCACTGCCGTCCGACACCAAGACTCCACAGGTCGCGCCTGCAGCTCGCGACATTGTACTTCGACTGATACAAAGATCCCCCTTCTCTGTTACAGACCATGATCGAGTTTCTGTTGCACCGCCCTGATAAACAACCCGCAGCCCACCCATATCTGAGGCGTATGCCTTGAACACCCTATGTTTTCCTGTTTTTTTCTCTACCCTTCCACTGGTAATCGTCATGGTTTTATCAAGAAACAGCTTCGATACCTGTGAGGGCTTAAGAATGACCTCTGCAGCGTAACCATTGTCCAGGGTCAAAGAGAGAACAGAGCAGAACATGAGCAACATCGAAAAATATTTCTTCATAGGTACTCCTTATGTGGTAGAGGCAAAGACAATCGGAAAATCAACCGTCTCGAAAAAAACGTAAGAGCTAAAGGTGGCCTAAAACAAATATCTCAAGTTTATTTGGTAATTACAACAAAAACATACTCATAAGACCATAAAGCCCTTTCTTGCAACACTGCAAAAGCTCAAAACAATGGATAGAAAACAGTTTCAGTCTCAGCTCCCATCAGCACCTGCACATGATTTTTTCAACAGATTATGCGCTCCGGAGCATTAAAGACATTAAGCCGGTCCGGGCGGGCATAGGCTACCAGAGTTACACCGGCACGACGAGCAATAGCCAAGCCAAGAGAAGATGGGGACGTACGGGACATGACGATGGGGATCCCGATACGAGCACATTTAAGAACCATGTCCGAAGTAAGGCGACCGGTGGTATATATCGCCCCCCTTGCCGGGATTTTACCAAGAAGAATGGCGCCAATAACCTTGTCCACAGCATTATGACGACCCACATCCTCGTAAAATCCCTGTAATTGACCATCCGCCCAGAGACCGCACCCATGTACGCAGTGAGTCGCCGGACCAAGTGGTGATTTCTTCAGTACCTCCCGGATGAAGCGTTTAACCTCATGAAGACTGATAGTACACTCCTGGAGGGGGTCAAAGGCCCCTTCCAGCATCTCCCTTGATATCTTCCCGGTACCGCCACAGCCGGAAGTGATAATCACCTCTTCCGGCTCAGCTCCTTCTTCCACATCGGCATGAACGGAGATACGCCCCTCCGGACAGACCAGAACTTCCCGTACCTGACCAGGTTTGGTCACATAGCCCTGCCCAAAAAGGAACCCGGCTCCAAACTCCTCCAGTGCGGTTGCAAGAACCATGGAAGTCCCAATGTCTTTGTCGTTGAGGGCAATTTTATACGGTACTTCGATGGCCAGGGTTTCCTGCCGTTCTTCACGACCGGCCGCGCTAATAAGCACTGTTTTCTGCACCATCGTAATCTGATTATCCATATGCTCCAAAAGTAAATACCAGGTATCTTAGTTTACGGTTTTTGACGTCTCTTGTCGGTAACCAATGAAGATTTCTTTAAACTTCAGGCCACCTTGCAAAATTGCCTTTTCGCCCAAACTCTTCGTTATGAGAAAAATATTATCTTCGGAATATCAAATATATGCCTGCGGTAAAATTTTCATCATGCCTCGATTTTGACTGAAAATTCTAATTTTTCAAGCTACCCTTCATCAGATCTCCTGCCACGTTCCCTGAAAAGCCATGCCTCTGCCAAAGCACCTTCTTCGATCAGAGCGCAGCCCTCTGGTATTTCAACCAGGGCATCGGCTGCAGCAAGCGCTTCAAGGCGCCCCAAGGTACGCAGAGGATCGGCCATAAGGGAAGCATTTTCATATTTCATTTTGCTATACACCAACTGGGTCCAATTCTCCTGCCCGCTGAGTTCTTCCGTCACCACAAGCTTTCTCTTTTGAGGCAACGGATTGGTAAAACCCATCAAACGCCGAACTCCGGGCAAAGCCAGCAAGAGCAGGGCCACATGATTTGATGGCGGGCCGCCCGGCAGATTAAATACTATCGTATCACCAACACGCCCCATGCATGCACCTTTCCCGGGTCCTATACGGACACGATGAAAAATCTTTTCCATACCAATCCGTTCCATGGCCCGCAAGGTAAGATCTTTATCGCCATCAAGCACACCACCACAGGTGATCAGGACATCAACCTGACGAACGAGACGTCCAAACTGCTCCTGCAACTGATCAAAGTTATCACGCAACAGAACAGTGGAAGCACGAATGCCTAAGGCCTGCAGTTCAGCCGCCGCTGTCACCATATTACTGGCTGCCACCTTCCCGGGAGTAACCGGTTCTCCTGGCCAGACCAATTCGCTGCCCGTTGCGGCAACGGCAACCCTTGGCAAGGGGTAACAGGTCACTTCATTCACCCCTGACGCGGCCAGCAGACCAAGATGGGCGGGGCCAAGAAGATCTCCCCTGTGCAGCACCACCTGATTGTGTAGGATATCACTTCCCTTGTGCAGGATATTGCGCCCCATCCGAGCATCAGCCCTGATCGTTACCAAGCCACCTTCGGCCTGGGCAAATTCAGAGGCCAACACGGCTGTTGCTCCGGGAGGAATCGGGGCACCGGTCATGATACGCACCGCTGTTCCCTGACTGACACGAAGTCTATCAGCATCCCCCCCTGCAGTCAAGGTACCGGTAACAGCGAGCGTCACAGGATGATTCGGCGACGCATCTGCAATATCCATAGAGAGCACTGCAAAGCCATCCTTCAGCGAGGAATCAAGCGTTGGGCAGTTCACAGCGGCATGTACGTCTGCTGCACAAATCAGGCCGAGACCTTTATCAAGAGGCACTGCAACCGGTTCCAGTGAAGAAAGAAAGCTGATATGCTGATGAGCCTGGTGCAGGGAAATCATGTGTCTCCTCTCTTTTTCATTCAGCATCATTCATATAAGTAAAGGGCACCGTCAAAGCCGTCTCACTTTTTCTTTTACGCAACCATGTTACAGCTGCCAAAACTTTTCCTTGGATTTCGTACTAACGTTGCGATACATTTCTTTTACAGACATCTTTATCAAAAAAAAAGTGCCTCTATATGAAACTCAGCTTGGAGCTGTGTCTTCCGTAACTACTGTTGGATTCTAGCCCTGCAAGAAGTTATGTCTAAAAAACTTGCGTTATTCCAGGATACTGGCAGGCCCTACGGTTTTCTAGCTGAGTTTGCTTAAGAGGCACTAAAAACAATATCCACTTCCACTTGCAGGCAATACCTTTCGCCTGAAATTACATTGACAGTAGTGAGATGGTACACTCCAACATCATAAAATACAAAAAAACAAACAGATTTTTTTGGTCCCGTCGTCCCCTCTTGCCACTGACCATTATCATCTCACTCCTGTTCTTTTTTGCAAACAACTCACATGGAATAGAAAATAATCGGAGCACTGTTTTACTTCTTGGCCAGTCATGCGCTCTGAGCGGGCCTGCAAAAAACCTCGGCCTGGAAATGCGGGCCGGTCTTCAAGCTGCTGTTGCGAACATAAACGATACGGGCGGCGTAAAAGGCCGAGATATCCTTCTGCGCAGCATGGATGACGGGTATGAGCCGGACAGGGCAATTAAAAACACCCTGGAACTGATTCAGGACGACCAGGTATTTCTGCTCATCGGCGGAGTGGGCACCCCTACTTCCGAGGCTATCGTTCCCATCATTGAACAATACAAGATCCCCTTCTTCGCCCCTTTTTCCGGGGCTGAATTACTCAGGAATCCATTCCATCGATATGTAATAAACGTTCGCGCCAGTTATTATCAGGAAATGGAAGCACTTACAGCCTACCTTACCGACAAACTCGGGATGGAGCGCATTGCCTGCTTTTACCAAAACGACAGTTATGGCTTTGCCGGCCTGAAAGGCATTAAACTCGCCCTGCAGAAAAGAGATATGCAACTTGTCTCCCAGGGGAGCTATGAGAGAAACACTGTTGCTGTCATGGGCGGTCTGCAGGAAATATACAAAAAAGACCCTGAGGCGGTTATTCTGGTTGGTACCTATGCGGCCTGTGCCGAATTCATTAAACTGAGCAAGGCAAAAAAGCAGGGTTCCAGGATCTTTGGCAATATCTCTTTTGTTGGGACCGAAAGCCTCAAAAATGCCCTAGGCAACTACGGTGACAATGTTATTGTTTCCCAGGTTGTTCCTTTTCCCTGGGACAATCGTATTCCACTTATCCGGGAATACAGGGAGGCCATGCACAGGTATCAACGTGACTTTCCCATCAGTTTTATCACCCTGGAAGGCTACATTGCCGGCAAACTTTTTGCAGCCATAGGAAATGCAGTCACAGGTGAGCTGACACGAGAAAAGTTTATTCAGACCATGCAGCAGACCGGCCGCTTCGATCTGGGTGGTGTTATATTCCAGTTTGGTGAAAACGATCATCAGGGTATGGATTCTATTTATTTAACCACCATCCACCCCATCGTCCAGAAAGTAACCAACAAATAAGCTGCCATGCCTCAAGCACCCCCCTTAGCATATTGGAACAATATCAGTTTCCTTCAATCCGTGAAGAGACGCGGCAAAACTCTTCCACCTTGTTATCGGATAATCAATGCTGGGTCACACAAGTACCATTCTTGGGGGTGGCATAATGGCTAAAGCACGCCGCCCTTCTCTCTCATCTGCTCCTTTTCGTGCTTCCCTGATTGTCATCCTGGCACTTGCTGTCTTTATCGGAATATTCTGGATAATCAACGAATACCAGACATATCAGGAAAGTATAGCCAATATACAGCAGAACTACAAAGAACTGTACCAGACGCGAGCAAGAGAAGAGGTGACCAGTGTATTGGATTTCATCGAGCAGCGGCGCTCTCAGGCTGATCTGCGCATCGAAAATCAATTACGCACAAAAGTCCAATCCGCATATACCATCGCCTCGCACATCTACCGAATGTACAGGGAAGAACATGATGTAATGCAGTTGCGTTCCATGGTCGCCGAAATATTGCGTCCAATTCGCTGGAACAATGGCCTGGGTTACTATTTTGCAGGAAGAATCGAAGAGGATGTCATCGATCTCTTTGCCAATGACCCCCTTCTTGAGGGCCAGAGCCTTTGCCAAATCAAGGATCACACCGGCAAACCGATTGCCCTGAATATTGTCAGGATGCTCAAAGAAAAAGGGGCTGGCATCTTCCGTCATCAACACACGAAATATGATTTTGCGAGCAGGTGCTTTCCGGGTATCACCTTTGTCAAATACTTTGAACCGTTCGACTGGTATATCGGGGCCGGTATCTCCAGCGCAGCCATGGAAAAAGATCTGCAGGAAGAAATACTGGCCACCGTCCAGGATATACAATTTGGCGGGGACGGACATATCATCTGCTTTCGTTTTGACGGAACGATCATCAGCCATCACAACAAAAATTTCATCGGCAGATCAGTCAGCGACCTTATCGACACACAGGGAAAGAAATATGGACAAGCCATGCTCAATACCGGACTGCAGAATGGCTCCGGTGGCTATGTCCTTTATCGCAGCCCAAAGATAAACCCCGGTGAAGGTCAACAACGACTCAGCTTTATTAAAACGTATCCCGAATGGAATTGGATCCTGGCTGCCGACATATCCATGGACGCCATGGCAAAAGCCATCCATGATGAAACACTGGCCTATACCGCCATTTCCTTTAAAAACGTATTCATCTTTATCGGACTCTTTGCCATTGCTGTTCTCCTGCTGCTCAGCATGACCTACTACCACTCAATTAAGATCAAACACGGAATCAGCCTCTTCACTGATTTTTTCCGGAAAGCCGCACATACCCAGGTCAAAATCCAGGATACGGACCTTGCCTTTTCCGAGTTTGAAGATCTGAGCAAACTGGCCAACACCATGGTTGATGATCGCATTCAAAAAGAACGCACCCTGCACCGTGACGAACTGCGGCTAGACACCCTGCTCCAACTGGGAGCGATGGAAGAATATGACATCAATGACAAATATGACTTTGTCCTGCACCGCATTATCCAGATTACCGGAAGCACAAGAGGCTATATCGCCCTGGTCAATCATGCCCAGACTTACACCACCTTATGTTCCCAGGTAACCATAGGCCTCGGCCAGGTTGGTCACACCCCTGAAGACGACACCACTCCTCCCAGACTCCTTGCAGAAAGTGGTGTCATCGGCCGCTGTATACAACAACAAAAGGTGTACATCACAAACAACTGTGATGACAACTCCGATACTTCCTACCCATACAACCAGGATATACAACGCCGAGTCGATGTCCCTATCAGCAACAACAATGAAGTCGTCCTAGTGGCTGGAGTGTGCAACAGTTCCAAAGATTACAACAACGCCGACGTGCGTCAGATGACCATGCTGCTGGAGGGCATGTGGCTCCATGTTCTCAAAACATGTTCTGAAAAAGAAATGTCCAACCTGGAGAGACAGATCATTGCCATAAGCGAAGAAGAACGGAGCAATATCGGTCGTGACCTCCACGATGATCTTGGCTCCCACTTAAGCGGCGTAGAGATCTTAAGCAAAGTCCTGCAGCAGAAACTGGAGAAAAATTCCCCTGAGCAGGCAGACGAGCTGGCCATCATCCGAAACCTGATCCAGGAAGCCATTGAAAAGACGCGGTGGCTCTCACGTGGATTATACCCGGTACATGTCATCGAACAAGGATTGGAGGCGGCCATAGAAGAATTGATTGCCGAGATAGAGCAACTCTATCCAGTGCAGTGCAGACTCTCTTTCGACCGCCAAGCTGAGCCACTTGCTAGCAATATTGCTCCGCATGTATATTATATTATTCGAGAGGCCCTTTTTAACGCCGCCAAACATGGCAGGCCGGAGACAATAGGGATTATAATCCTGCGCCATGACAACCGCCTGTCTGTAACCATCGTCGATGATGGAAAAGGCATGCCGGAGCAGGGAAGAAGAAAAGGTCTGGGATTGCATACCATGCAGTACCGGGCAAAGGCAATTGGTGCCACCCTTGATATACAGCCTGGGGAAAACAACGGTACACTTGTAACTCTTTATGGAGAGGTTTTCTCGTGAAATCCAAGATTCTTATTGTTGATGACCATCCCATTTTTCGCATGGGCATGAAAGAACTGGTAAACCAGGAAGAAGACTTCACGGTCTGTGCTGTGGCTGCAGACATTATTGAAGCACGCAAGGCACTTGCTGCAGATGCACCCGACATGGCCATTATCGACATTTCTCTGGCCGAAGATAACGGCTTGGAACTGGTCAAAGAGATAAGTAGTTCCAACAAAAACATTCCGGTGCTGGTGTTATCCATGCATGACGAATCTGTCTGGGCCGAGCGGGCTATCCGAGCAGGAGCTCGTGGCTATATCATGAAGAGAGAGGCCTCCGAATCAGTAATTTCAGCCCTTCGAAATATTCGCGAGGGCAGAATCCACGCCAGCCCCAACATGGTTGCCCTCCTGCTTGACAAACTCCAGGTCAATCCAAACTGTAAGGGCGTTTCAACTGTAGATGTCTTAACAGATAGAGAACTGGAAGTGTTTCGTCTCATCGGTGCCGGCTTATCAACCAGAGAAATTGCCAAACAGATGACACTGGGCGTCAAAACAATTGGCACCTATCGTGATAGAATCAAACAAAAGCTCGGCCTAAAAAATGCCACAGAACTGACACGACGAGCTGTCCTGTGGACAGCAAATGAGTGTTTTCACATAAGACACCCCTCCTCGTAGAGCGAAGTGACTTACAAGGAATGCTGTTTTTACCCTACAAGAAAAAAGGTCCCCTCCCTATTTATTTCCACCTGGCTTTAGCATAGTATTAATTTGTCTTCCTGATTTTTTTTTCAGGAATGAAACTGTTTCTCTATTGAAACGAAAATTTTTTTTACGGTTGTCTCACGAAAGAATGCAACACGCGTACACTGTGTTGCATTCTTTCGTGAGACAACCATTGAGAGAAAAACATTCATGAAAAATTATTCCGGATATCTTCTGTGCCAAGGTAAAGGTGCAGATCCGATTTTTTCCTCGATCTCCATTCCTGTGCATCCGGGTACAGCCTTTAGTTATGGACAAGGGGCAGACAAAGATGTCCTTCTCGCCGGTGGGTTTCCCTCAGCCCATCCCGATTCCCTGTTTCCTCTTTCACCGACCTTACAGCTCAACGGAGACCTAGCCGACTACAGCGAAACAAACATGGCAGCACTTGCCAGGGCTGAACTTACCCGAAGCAACAGCCAGACCTACCGATCTTATATCCTGGACCCTGATCCTCGCGTGGCAGTCCTGGGAGCAGATGCGGACGCCTTACACACTTTTATCGATACCTACGGAGGCGTTCTCCAGATCGACCCTCTCCTTGTTCAGGGCTATCACCCAGAAACAGCCACTGCCGAAGAGTTGCAAATTACGGAAACTCAAGACGGCTTCCAACTTCGCTTCATGGTCAAGCAAGCTGTTGATCTGACCCGATGCACCTACTGCGGTGATTGTGGTCCGGTATGTCCCGAACAGTGTCTGTCCGAACATCTTTTTCTTGATTTTTCACGCTGTACCTTATGCAAAGAATGCGTAGCTTCCTGTTCACACGGAGCAATTGATCTGCATGCTGTGGAAAACAGAGAACTCTTGAGCCCGGCCATTCTTCTCCTGGAAGGTGCCAAAGCAAATCTCCCCCAGGGTAGCGATAAAATATATTCTGAAAACAATCTCTCCAAGCTCTTTCAATCTATCTACTCTACACAGATCGAAGAAGCCATAACCTGGGATCAGACCTTCTGCCAGTATAGTGCTCAACGAGGAACAGGATGTACAGCCTGTCTCAACGCCTGTCCCTACAATGCCGTAAAGCAAGATCGAGACGGTGTGCAGATCGATCACCTGGCATGCCTCGAATGTGGTGCCTGTCTGGCCGTCTGTCCCACAGGCGCCCTGCAGCATAAACGTTTTGATGATATTCGTTTTATTGAATATTTCAGAACCTTCACGCTGCCTCCCGGTACAACTGTTGTCCTCGGAAGTGAACAGGATTTGCACCGTTACTGGTGGCACACAGCACAACAACGACATAACAACGTATTTTTCCTGGAACATCCGCAACCTGACTCATTGAATGCCTTACACTACCTTTTTCTCTTTGCCATGGGAGCAGGACGGATCTTCACCCTTGAATCAGAAAACAGTAAAACAGCACAGCCTGGAGAACTGGTCAACACCATTCTCCAGGCCCTTTTCCATACTGATGACACAGTACGTAGCATCAAACCGGAACAGCTCAATGATGCTCTTACTACGGAAAAAGCCTCTCAGCCGCTCACAAGCTTCTATCATGATTTTTCCTTCACTAACCGCAGAGAAAAGCTCATCGATCTCCTCAACTTTCTCCGCCTGCAAAGTGATGCGCAATCGTCCCCTCTGTCTCCTGTCGCCTCCAATGATTTTGGTGAAATACTCTGCGATGAGGGAAAATGTACCCATTGCAGTGCATGTGTCGCTGACTGCCGCATAGAGGCAATGACGGCTGACAGCAGCACTTTTTCACTCATACATTACCCCGCCCTTTGTGTGCAATGCGGAATATGCATTGCAGTCTGCCCAGAGGATGCGCTTACAGCTCAACCCGGCCTTTCCTTACAAGCATTTTTTTTCGAGAGGAAAGCAGTGGCTCAAGCTGAGCCTCTCAAGTGTCAAGAGTGCGGCAAGATATTCGGCACTCGTAAATCTTTGGAAAAAGTCATTGCCATCCTCTCCGCTAAAAACATGTGGGACAGCCATGATGATTTATTGAAATACTGTGATAAATGCCGTGTTGTTAACCTCTTTGAGAGGCATGAAAGATGACCCAACAGACCGAACTGTCAGACCGTGATCTCTGCTTGATACGCCTCCGCTTTCTGGATCTTATCAAGTCTTTTTTCCAGGAAACACCCGATGCCGAGAGAATCAGCCGCTGGCGTGGAATTTTTGCAGCACTGAACAAGGAACAGATCAATCAACAACTCGATACAGTTATTGGTCAACTGAGCGAAATGCTGGACAACAAAGACCTCCAGGAACTGAGGGAAGAATACTACGACCTTTTCACCGATCCTTACAGCAAGCATCTTCTTCCTTTAAATGCGGCCTATTATCTTGATGGGAAGAGTTTCGGACCAAGTCTCGTCAACTATCGTGAACTCCTCAAACAGAGCCAACTTATCAAAAATCCCTCGATTACTGACTCTGAAGACTCTCTTCTGCTCATGCTGGATACTCTGGTTACCCTTGTTGAAGAGGAAAAACAGGGCTCCGAACAGGCAAGAGAGGCGCAGGATCAATTATTAAACCAGTTTCTGCTGCCCACCACGCAACATATAAAGAAGAGCATCAAAGACAATCCGAAGGCTGATTTCTATGAAAAGTGTATCGCGTTTCTAAACGCCTACCTTGAACTGGAGCAAGGTCTCCTGAAAAACAGACCGGCAATGAGTAACAGCTAATGGGTACCTTGAAAAATTAGAATTTTCGTTCAAAATCGAGGCATGAGAGAAATTTTACCGCAAGCATATATTTGATATTCCGAGGATAAAATTTTTCTCATAACGAAGAGTTTGGGCGAAAAGGAAATTTTGCAAGGTGGCC
>JAQYVF010000110.1 GCA_030145625.1 Desulfocapsa sp.
CAGGACTACGGCATTTCGAGTTACAGTAGCGTAAGTAGTTCATTTGAGAGGATAAAGTCAAGGTTGTTAACGGATCGTAGATTGAAAGAAAAGGTGTCTGAGGTTGAGAAAAAACTCAACAAAGGTCAAAGGCAGACTTGACCCCTGTTTCTTGCTCGAAACGGCAGCTTGTTTGCTGAGTTAGACTAACTTTTGTTGCTATTGGGGAAAATCCTTAACTATTAATTAAATAAAAGCTAACAAATCATGCAAAAGCATTTCAATGGACGCGGTATGCCTGTCACTGGATTCTATGTTAGCCTCAGAAGAAAAAAATGAAATACTTCGCTTATGGTTCAAATATGACTTTAAATCGTCTTAAGGTGCGCACGCCAAGTGCGTATCAACTTGGCGTGTTTGCACTTAAGGGACATACGTTGAAATTTCACAAAATCGGCAAAGATGGATCGGCAAAATGCAATGCTCATCTTACTGGCTTTGACATTGATGTTGTCCAGGGTGTAGTTTTTGAAATAGATCGCAGTGAAGTTGCCATACTTGATAGAATTGAGGGACTTGGTGAGGGGTACGAGAAGAAGACCGTGAAAGTCTCCAATGCACAAGGGTATAATGTAGAAACTTTTTCTTATTTTGCAACCAGGATTAATGATTGTCTCCTGCCGTTTTCTTGGTATAAAAAACATGTGTTAGAGGGAGCTAGGGGTGCTGGTTTGAACGATACCTACATCTCTAAAATAAAAAGTGTAAAAACAATTAGTGATCCGGATTCAGCGAGAGAGCAGAGGGAGCTGATGATTCATGGATGATGAATGGTCCGGCAGAATTTAATTCGGTATTAGAGAAAGCCATTGCTCTGCTTTTGGCAAAGCGGGCTCACAAATGAGTTGTTTTGGCGTGTAATATTCAGGTGCAAGTGTTCGTTTTAGTAGGTGTGTCAAAATAACATGATCTTTCAGGTGATTTTGTATGAAAACTGAGAACAAAGTCCTGATATGGGATATTCCAACACGTATTTTTCACTGGCTGCTGGTCTGTGGATTTGCTGTGGCGGCTCTCGCGGCCTTTGTTTTTGACGAGCATAGCCCTCTTTTTCCGTATCACGCACTTGTGGGTTTGGTTCTGGGAGGGATGGTTGTCTTGCGTGTCGTTTGGGGGCTTGTTGGAACAAAGTACGCCCGCTTTACTTCATTCTTGTTTAGTCCCGGGGCAGTACTCAAGTACATAACGGCAGTGTTGCAGGGCAATGTTACTCCTCATGTCGGGCATAATCCAGGTTCTGCGTATGCGATCTTTATTATGCTTGCCACGATAGGAGGTCTTTCAATATCGGGCATCATGATGGGCCGGGGGGGCGAGGTCTTTGAGGAAGTGCATGAATTCTTTGCATACGCGATGATTGCGGTCGTACTTGTTCACATACTGGGCGTGGCGTTACATACGATTCGACATAATGAAAATATTACGGCGAGCATGATTCATGGACAAAAAGAGGCTGATGCCGCGGATGCAATTTCATCATCTCGACCAGCCATTGCAATCCTCTTTGTCCTTGTTGTCTCTATATGGGCATGGGGGCTGGTTTCTCACTACGATACTCAGAGACAAACTACGCGGCTGCCGGTTTTTGGCACACTGGTCAAACTTGGAGAGAGTGAGGAGAAAGAAGAACACAAGCATTCCGCGAAGCATGATCATGATGAAGACTATGGCGATGAGCATGATAAGCATGATAAGCATGATGGGGATGATTGAAATAATTCCTCTCACCAAGGTATCTTAATGACCGCGATGATGGCGCTGTCATTGAAGTTAACATGAGCTTACTGGAGGACCTCATGGATAGTACTCAATTGATATTATTTCTTTTCACTTCACTGGTTTTAATAGCGACACCAGGTCCGGATATGATGTTAGTCATGTCTCGTTCTATTGCAATGGGACAAAAGGCCGGAATTTTTACGGCAGCTGGTATAAGTGCCGGTCTATTGGGCCATACTGTGCTTGCTACCCTTGGGCTGGGAGCCGTTCTTCAGGCTTCAGAGTTGCTTTTCACTGCTCTGAAGTTTGTTGGGTCCGTATATTTGATTTATCTTGGGGTGAAGGCTTTTCGCACACCATTGTCTGCTATGAATGTAGTAGACAGTCGGACTGTTTCTTACCGAGAACTATTTCTTCAGGGAGCTATATCTAATCTGAGCAACCCCAAAATTGCCATTTTCTATTTTGCATTTTTGCCCCAGTTTGTCTCTTCTGAAAGTTCGCAATCCACGCCCATACTCTTGGCACTTGGTATAACTTTTGCGATTCTCACTTTCTTAATAAAGGGGCCGGTTGCATTTTTTGCAGGCAGATTGTCCGGCTGGCTCAGGGCAAATCCATCGGTACAGTCTTGGCTCAATCGAATTTGTGGTGGCGTGCTGGTGGGCTTGGGTATTCGATTAGCTTTTGACACACGTTCGGGGCAGTAACAGCTGACAATGTAATGACGGCGTGACCGGTTAGACTTGATGAAATCGTTTCTTTTTTTGATTGGAAGGTCGAGTCTGAATAGCTCTATGTTACTGTGGTCAGAAAGAGGGCAGGCCAATACCGTACCTTGCCATTTAAAGCACTTATCATATGAATTCTGGATTTTTGAATAGGGTTAGAAGTGCTTCTGATTTCAAAAGCGTGTCAACATTGTTCATTCGTCTTTTGACGAAGACTTTGTCGTTTTAATGTAGGGTGAAGGGGTTCTGATATGATTAATGCTGAAAAATTATTAGGTAAAGTGCTCTCCGAAGTAACAAAGTCTCACTCCAGCCAAAAGAAGAAACAGAAAAAGCAGAAGAAAAAATATAAACAGAAACATCGAAGCGATGATCTCATTTCCGGTTTGGCAAGCAAACTTATGTCGGGAAAAGGATTGCTGACAGATGTTGGCCTTGGAGTGGGTGCCTATACTATTTTAAAGGGAAATAACGTATCCGGACAGCAAGTTCCACCTTCCTTGCAAGAGGCTAATGGTATACCGTTAGCACAAGCATCTTCTGCCCCCCCACTTCCATCACATGCTTCTGTATTCGCAGCACCTGCTGTTCCACCTATCCCGCCCGCTTTTTCAGCAGATTCACGGAATGATACCAGAGAGGAAAATGAGCATTCTTCGGAAGTCCCAACTGGAGGGGGGCAGGAAGAACAGGATCTTGCCTTGAGGATGATTCAGGTTATGATTGCTGCAGCCTATGCCGATGGAAAGCTGGACATGGTGGAAGAAAAGGAAATTCTTTCCCGTTTACGAAAAGCAAATTTGGATAATGAGGAAAAAGGGTATATCTTGTCCCAGTTTCATTCACCAAAATCCATTGAATATTTGACAGCCGGCATTGATGACCCTCATGTCTGTCAGGCGATGTACTCTTTAGCTGTTTCTTCGATAGTTATCGACAGGAAAGAAGAAAGGCAATGGCTTGATGATTTGTCTCATGCCCTTGGTTTGAGTAACGAGATGCAGGCTTTTATCGAAGAATAAGTGTTTAGGGTAGCGAGGTTATTTTCTCGTTCTGTTGAATACGTAGAGCAAATCAGGTTCACTGCAGATATACAGTATTCCTTTGCTATCCATGGTAATGCCTTCAGCCTGCGGCACATCCTTCTGTAATCCGCTTTTCCCGTCTTTCTTTAGCAACAGGCGGCTGATCTCTTTTCCATTAATCGTTGTTTCCACAACACTTGCAGACTCATCACTCAGCATCAAAAGATTGCCAGTGCCTTGGTGGTAGTAAATGCCGGAGAGATCTGTCAGTGACAATGCGTCTTTCTGGATGTCCCATGGATGGGAAACCTCTGCGGAATTCTGTGCGCTTGTCGGCCATGGGAGTCGATAAAGCATACGGGGGTTCTTCTCTTTGGTTACATAAAAATGGCCCCCTTCCGGATCATAAGAAATTCCTTCAGGCCCTTTGTTTCCTGCGGGCGTAGGGTCGATTAAGATAATCTCGGTTTGGGCTCGATTAATTGTTGTTGTCTGTTGATCGATTTCAAAGATGCAGATGGTACGTCGCTTCTCTTCCAGCACAGCAAAAAGATTCTCTCTTATGTGGGTAATGCCTTCAGTGTCCTGAAAACCTTGTAAGTCGATTGTTCGTTTTTTCACCCCATGCTGATCAAGCTCGATAATTTTTGTTGGTCGATTGCTTACCAGAAACAGACTGTCGGTTAGAAGATTATATGTCATGCCGGAAAGATTTTTCACAGCCTTACCGATTTTGATCGGCCCAGTCTGGAGCTCATAGCGTTCAAGCTCCACAGAGCATCGGACAGGCTCCTGACTGGATTGAACACTCTCCGCCATGATCGAAGCGGAAAAAGGTAAGGCCAGGAAAATAATCCCGACTAATAATGAAACAACTCGAAACCCGTCAATGTTTATGGGATTGTTCCGAAAAGGACTTTCGGCTGCTATTTTGCTATCGGATCGTGTTGATTTCACGTGCAGTCCTCTGTAAAAAAAATGGCCATGTCCTTGAGGGTTGTTGGTCGATGTCATTCGCCGGCAGGAGCATCCCTTTAAGGCTGTTGATCTGGCTCTGCCCGTGAAGATTATAGGCCACCTTGCAAAATTGCCTTTTCGCCCAAACTCTTCGTTGTGAGATAAATTTTATTCTCGGAGTATCAAATATATGCACCCCAAGGGCACTTGTACCCGTAGTTTGGGTGATTCTTGCAGGGCACCTGCGGTAAAATTTATCTCATGCCTCGATTTTGAACGAAAATTCTAATTTTTTTCAAGGTACCCTTGAGTTGTGAGGTCGTTTTCAAATACAGCTAGAAAGAGTAATCACAAAAACGAATGAATCAAATAGATAAATGTCATTCAAGCGTTAGACTCAAGGTACCCTCAATCCGATAAAAAGGGCTGCTCGCAAAGATGGCTCTGTATGAGACGGATATTGTACTTGCTGATTCGCCTATAAAAGATGGGTTTAGGTATCAAGGCCTTTTGTTCTATGCATGAAGAATATGCGGGAATTTTTTTGCTGTAGATGAAGCGGTAGGTCTTTAAGAGAGGCTTCGTGCCGTTTTGGTAACTGTGCGTTACTGGTTGTACTGTTCCGCCATCTTGTCGATTTCTTCTGCCACCCGTTTACGTAATGGTTCAGGCGCAAGGACTTTGGCATTGGAACCGTATTGGAGGATCTTCATAACTATTTCCCGGTCATCGCTGACAGGTAGGGACAGAGAAATCCCATTTTCCAGTTTCTCTATTTTTTGCTTTCTATGCCAGTATTGACGGCGCACCAGTTCTGCGGCCGTACCGGTGAATTGAATTTTTGCGTGGTAGCGGATTGTTCCTGTAAATATTCCGAAAGATTCGTCCAGAAATGATTCTATTGCTTGATGTGATTTTCCTGTTCTTTTCTTGCCGATCTCAGCGGTGTCGATCCGAGCCATGTGAAACAGACGATGGTCCTGGCGGAGGAGGCAGAATGCCAGGAGATACCAGCGTCCCTGGTAATTGACCAGGCGCTGAGGTTCCAGGCTGCGGATGCTTTTTTTTCCGGTTACTGACCGATAGACTATTTCCAGAAAACAGTCCCTGACCACCGCTTCGACAATGGTCTCGAAAATAGACGGGGCGAGGGACTCCACCTCTATCCATTGGCAGAGGACGTTGTCCATCAGTTGCTCATATCCGGGAGCGATGAGTTCGCTCAGTCGTTTTTTAAGTTTTTTCATCTCAGGCAGACTGCCAAGCCCAGCCTCATCGGCCATTTTGTTGAGCAGTCCCATGAGAAAGAGGAGTTTGGGGCTGTCTTCAAAGGGCAGGGAAAAGTCGTCTTCGGTATAATAAAAACCTTTGCGGCTGGCATCAAAGGCCAGGGGCGCGAGCAGGCGATCCCGCATATAGCTGATATCCCGGTGGGCAGTAGCTCGAGAAAGCTCGAAATCCTTAATCAAGGTCTGAGCATTTGGAAACCGGTTGTTTTTCAGCTTCTGGTGAAAGGCGTAGATGCGTTCAAGACGGCTCATGGCTGAGTGGTTGCTGTCTGTTGTTTTAAGTTTTCGATGGAAGGCACAGGCACGCTTGGGCCGGTTGGGGAGCTTTTACTATTTAGCGTGGTTTGCGGCGGTGTTTGACCGGGAGGATCTTCATCTGTTCCCGATACTTGGCTACAGTCCTGCGGGCAATCTGGATATTATTATCGGCAAGTTTTAAGGAAATGGCGTTGTCGCTGAGCGGTTTGTACGGATCTTCTGCCTGAATCATTTTGCGGATACGTTCCCGAATTGATTCTGCAGCCAGGGACTCTTTTCCTTCCCTGGGGATGGCGGTGGAGAAAAAGTATTTGAGCTCGTAGATCCCCAGAGGGGTGTGGACATATTTGTTGGAAGTCACCCGGCTGATGGTGGATTCATGCATCTCAATGTCCTCTGCTACGTTGCGGAGAATCAGGGGCTTGAGCTTGGTTGCGCCATGTTCGAAGAAGTCATGCTGGAATTTGAGGATACTTTCCATCACCTTGAAAATGGTACGCTGACGCTGATGCAGAGATTTGATAAACCAGCTTGCGTCTTTCAGTTTTTCTTTGATGTAGCGTTTTGAATCTTTCTGCATGCCCGCTTCCACGTCCAGCAAACCCTGTAGCTGAGAAGAGAGCTTGAGGTTGGGGATATCCTCCTCGTTGAGGTGGATGACGAATTCACCATCAATTTTACGGACATAAATATCCGGGGTGATGTAGTTGGTATCTTCCTTGCTGTATGGCAGGCCCGGGTAAGGAGTCAGTTCGGCGGTAATGAATTCAATGGCCTTGATTACTTCCGCTCTTTTGGCCCCGGTGGCTCTGCTGATTTCCTTGTAGTTGCGCGTCTGGAGAAAATTCAGGTGGTCTTTTACGATCTTTGCCGCCAGGGAATCTTCCATTCCCATGCGTTCCAGCTGCAGAAAGAGGGACTCGCTCACATCTCGGGCACCGATGCCGGGAGGGTCCAGGTCCTGGATCACTTCCAGGATATATTCTGCAGAATCATGGTCGCAGTCAGTGGCTTCCATGATCTCTTCCAGACTGCTTTCCAGGAATCCGTATCGATTGAGGTTGCCGGCAATGAAGAGTGCTGTTTCTTTTTCCTCAGGTTCCAATTCACAGTGGGCAAGCTGCCATTGGATATAGGCAAGGAGTCCGGGTTTTTCAGAGATGAAATCGAACTGGCTTGGAGCATCTGCCGGAGGAGTTTCGTGGGAAAAAGAAAAGTTCGAGTCAAAGTTGTTGGCGTAGTCTTCCCAGTTGGTCTCCGGCATGGTGTCACCGGCACTCACCTGCTTCGTGTAATCCTGTTCCTGCTTTTCTCCTTTCTGTTCCGCTGTTGAGGAGAGGCTATGGGGATTTTCTGGTTTTTCCTGGATGGAAAAGTCTTCTTCCAGTCCGGGGTTCTGTTCTATCTCAGCCTGCAGGGCATCGGTGAGCTCCAGTCTGTTCATCTGCAAGAGCTTGATGGCAAGACGCAACTGGGGTGTCATCACCAGTTTTTGCGTCAGCTTCAGCTGTTGTCTCAGTTCAAGGCCCATAGATATTACATGCTAAAATTTTCACCCAGATACATCTTGCGGGCCACTTCACTTTCAATGATATCATCAGCAACGCCGCTGGTCAAAATTTGTCCGGCATTCATGATGTAGGCAAAATCGCAGACCTGCAGAGTTTCTCGGACGTTGTGGTCGGAGATCAATATGCCTAATCCCTTTGTCTTAAGGCCTATGATAATTTTTTGCAGGTCAGCCACGGCCATGGGATCGATGCCTGCAAACGGTTCGTCGAGGAGGATAAAGTCGGGCCGGGTGGCGAGGGCACGCATGATTTCCACTCGTCGTCGTTCTCCGCCGGACAGGGCATGACCCTGGTTTTCCCGCAGGTATTCGATCTTGAGGTCGGCCATCAGCTCGTCGATTCGGTTGTTTATCTCATTTTTTGTCAGGCCCAGAGGCTCAAGGATTATGCGGACATTTTCTTCTACGGTCAGTTTTTTAAAGACCGAGGGTTCCTGGGCCAGATAAGAGATTCCTTTCAGGGCTCGCTTGTGAATGGGCAGCTTGGTGATGTCTTCGCCGTTGAGAACTATTTTTCCTCCATCCGGGCGAATGAAACCTGCAATGGAATAAAAAGAGGTCGTTTTTCCTGCACCATTTGGCCCCAGCAGGCCGACAACTATTCCTGTGTTGACCTGGAGGGAGACTCCGTCAACCACGGTGCGGTTACGGTAGCGTTTGATGATTTTGTCGGTTTCCAGCTGGGCCATAATGTCTTGAAGATAGAAATTGTTATTGAGGGGTGAGTGTTGCTTTTACTCGTGTCGGTTTCTTCTGTCCACTGGAATCTGCTCCAATGGTGGCTGAGGGACGGCCACTTACCACTTCGGTTCTTCCTTCGTCAAGATAGTAGATGATGGTGTCGCCTGTTACCAGGTTTTTATCCTGCCAGGCCCTGGCGTCGCCGCTGAGGATGACCTTGCGGTCTTTGGCGAGATAGTTCATCTGTTTGCCGGTTCCCAGCCATTCATCTTTGGTGACTTCTACGTTTCCTACGCACTTGAGGCGTTTGACTTCCTGTTTTTCCCCCTCTGCGGCGGCGCTGTAGTAGACGGTCATTTTGTCCGAGCGGATACGGACATTGGCCTGACTGGCATCGACATTGCCGGTGAAAAGGACACTGTTGTCCTGTTCCAGAGAGACCATGCGGTCTGCCTCAATGATGATGGGTGCATCTGTGGCCCAGAGGGAGCTGTTACAGAAAAAAAGAAAAAATGTGAGGGGTAAAAGTATGTTGAGTAGGATGTTTTTCATAAAAATCTCCCGATTGTACACAGTAAGAAGGGTGTTAATGCAAATAACAGGCCTATTATACTCGGGAGGGGAGGAAAAGTAAAGAAATCCTAACCATGGGCAGTGAAGAAAGATTTCTTTACTTCGTGATGCCTACTTTGTAAAATGGGAGAGCAATGCGGAGATGTTGTTGTATCCAACTGATATGAAAATGATAATTTTGCTTTCGATAGAAATGATAGTAAGGGTTTTGCCAGAGGCTTAAGCTGTGGCATAGCTTCTTACAGAGGATAGGCGTATGCAGGAGAGTATTGACAGGGCCAAGGGCTTGATTGAATCCCTTCCTTATATGCAGGAGTTTCGGCATAAGACTGTGGTTATCAAGTATGGTGGTCACGCTATGGTGGATGAAAACCTGAAAAAACAGTTTGCCCTGGATGTGATCCTGATGAAACAGATCGGTATTAATCCGGTGATTGTTCATGGAGGTGGTCCGCAGATCAACCGACTTTTGGATCGTTTGGAGATCAAACCCAGCTATGTGCAGGGGATGCGGGTAACCGACGGCGAGACCATGAGTGTGGTGGAGATGGTTCTTGTCGGCAAGGTGAATAAGGAGATCGTGGGGAATATCAACCATTGCGGGGGCAGGGCTGTGGGCCTTTCCGGTCGTGATGGGGATCTTGTCTGTGCTGAAAAGATGCGGGTGAGTAAGAAGAACGATGAATCCCTGGCAGATGCCCCTCCGGAACTCATTGATCTGGGCCGGGTGGGGCGGGTGACTAAGATTAACCCCGAGATTTTGCAGGTTTTGGATCGGGAAGATTTTATTCCGGTCATTGCCCCGGTGGGCGTTGGCGAAGATGGTCAGGCCTTTAATATTAATGCTGATTTGGTGGCTGGAGCCGTGGCCGGTGAGTTGAAGGCAGCTAAATTGATTCTGCTCACTGATGTGGCTGGGGTTCAGGATAAGGAAGGGACTCTCCTGCGTTCTTTGCAGCAGGAGGAGCTGGAAGGGTACATTGGCAACGAAACCATTGCCGGGGGAATGATTCCCAAGGTCCGCTGCTGTGCCGATGCTTTGAGTCGAGGAGTGGCCAAAACCCATATCATTGACGGCAGAATAGAACATGCAATCCTCCTGGAAATCTTTACCCGGGAAGGTATAGGAACGGAGATCGTCTGATAAGCGGTTACATTTTGTGGTAAATCCACTTTTTTTACACACTTGAAGAGCAATAATAATGAGCGGAGAAAACACCAACTGGGCCGAGAGGAGTAATGCAGTGTTTATTGGAACCTATGCAAGATATCCGGCCGCCATGGTCAAGGGAGAGGGATGCAAGCTGACAGATGCTGAAGGCAGAGAGTATCTGGATTGTCTGGCAGGTATTGCGGTCTGTAGTCTGGGGCATTGTCATCCGGTTGTCACCGAAGCCATCTGCAAGCAGGCACATGAACTGGTGCATGTCTCAAATCTCTACTATACCCAGCCCCAGACGGAGTTGGGCGAGTTGTTGACAGCGCACTCCTTTGCCGATCGGATTTTTCTGGCCAATAGTGGGGCGGAGGCCAATGAGGCGGCCTTTAAGCTGGCCAGGATCTGTGCCGGTCCGGAACGTTATGGGATAATTTCTCTTGCCGGATCATTTCACGGCAGGACGCTGGCCACCGTGGCTGCCACCGGCCAACCGAAGCTTCATGAAGGCTTTGAGCCCATGCCCGAGGGGTTTTCTCATGCACCCTTTGGCAATCTCAATGTTCTGGAGGCCATGATCACGGACCAGACCTGTGCTATCCTCTGTGAACCATTGCAGGGCGAGGGTGGTGTTCGGCCCCTGGATGTGGAGTATCTGCAGGGCTTGCAGGATCTCTGTCGTAAGCATGATCTTCTCCTTATTTTTGACGAGATTCAGACCGGAATCGGGCGGACCGGAACACTGTTTGCCTATGAACAATTAGGGGTGGTACCGGATATTATGACCGTGGCGAAGGCCTTGGGGAATGGCTTGCCCGTGGGAGCCATGCTTACCAGAAAGGAGATTGCAGCTGCCTTTGTGCCCGGCACGCATGGTTCCACGTTCGGTGGCAATCCTGTGGCTGCTGCAGCTGGTGTGGCCACCATTAAAATAATGCTGGAGGATGGTTTCCTCCCCGAGGTCCGCGCCAAAGGAGAATATCTGCAGGCAGGTTTAGAAGGCCTGGTTGCGCGTTTTCCTGCCCTTGCCGAAGGTGCTCGGGGGATGGGGTTGATCCGGGGGCTGGTGCTTACTGAGAAAGGTGTTGCTCAGGGTGGTGACATGGTCAATAAGATGTTTGCCCGGGGCGTGTTGATTAATTTTGCCGGTAATGCCGCTCTTCGTTTTCTGCCTCCGCTGATCATTAGCAGGGAAGAAATTGACCAGCTGTTGGCAGCTTTGGCAGAAGTGCTGGCCGAATGTGAGTAAGAGGTCGCTCCTATTTGATCTGTAGGTATTTGGGCTTCCTCATGGCAGAGCGTCCTTGGTTTAAGGTCCTAAATGAGTGAGTGGAGTCTTGCTCTTCCCACTCGTTTGGGGCGTTGAGAAACTCTTGCATCTTTAGTTTTTGCCAGGGTTTTCAGCTCCTGGTGAACGCTTGGAAATGTGAGGGGTGAGTCAGTTTTCCCGCGAAAAGTCTTTGCAAAACATCTGTGTATTAGGTAAATATGATCTCTTTCCCCCAGAGTTAATGCGATTGGGCTTGGGGGCTTACAGGTGAAAAGGCGAAATGAACAATTTTCGCTGGCAAAGAAGATAAAGCTCATGGTACTCCATTTACAGTCATTACAGGATTTTAGCAGAGAAGAACTCAACGGTTTCATTGGCAGGGCCATGGAGCTGAAGAAGGAACGGTTGGCTGGTGTTGTTCATCAGCAGTTAGCCAGTAAAGTTGTTGGTCTGATATTTGAAAAGCCTTCCACCCGGACTCGGGTTTCTTTTGAATCAGCCATGTACGGACTGGGAGGGCAGGTGATTTTTCTTTCCGGCCGCGATACCCAGCTGGCCCGCTCTGAGCCCTTAAAAGATATGGCCAGGGTCATGGCCCGTTACGTGGACGGGCTGGTGGTGCGGACCTTTGGGCAGGAGGTAGTGACTGAACTTGCTGCTTACTCCTCGGTTCCTGTCATCAATGCCCTTACCGATCTTCATCATCCCTGCCAGATCCTGAGTGATATCATGACGGTGATTGAGAAAAAGGGTCCCATTGAGGAACTGAAAATTGCCTGGGTGGGTGATGGCAATAATATGGCCAATTCCTGGATTCAGGCGGCAGGCCGTATCGGTTTTGAGTTAATCCTTGCCTGTCCTGAAGGCTATGATCCTGATCCGGATATTCTGGCTGTGGCACAGCAGGATGCGGTGAAGCCGATTACACTTCTGCGCAGTCCGGAAGAGGCTGTGGCACAGGCTGATGTTATCAATGTGGATGTCTGGGCCTCCATGGGCCAGGAGGACGAGCAAAAAGAGCGTCTCTCTCTCTTCCAAGCGTATCAGGTGGGGGACGAGTTGTTGGCAAAGGCCCCGGAAGAAGCCATTGTTCTTCACTGCCTGCCAGCCCATCGTGGAGAAGAGATCACAGAAGAGGTTCTGGAATCGGATCGTTGTGTGGCCTTTGACCAGGCAGAAAATAAGATGCATATGCACAAGGCAATATTAGAGCAATTGCTCGGAGGTCGAGGATAATGGATGTGAACAAGATTGTACTGGCTTATTCCGGCGGCCTGGATACCTCGGTGATCCTGAAGTGGCTGGCTGAGGAGTATCAGTGTCC
>JAQYVF010000092.1 GCA_030145625.1 Desulfocapsa sp.
CCCTGGAATTACAGATAACATCGATACAGAAGATCTCTCCAATGATTTGTCCGAATACCGCACCAGTACCGCACTCAACTGGCTGTTCTCCCCACGAAAAACCTTTATTATCAGCCACAGCTTTATGGGAAGCGACTACGATGACGATCTGCGCAACAACAGCAACCTGCATAATCTTACGTTAGCAGGCCGATACCTGCATAGCAAACGGTTGACTTTTGAGCTGGGTGGTGGTCCTTCTTACGAAAAAACCGAAACATTAGACGGGAGCTGGAACTACAACGCCCATTTCGATCTTAATTACGACATTGCCCAAAACACAAACTTTACAGCCGGTGTAGAGAAAGGATACGACCAACAAAATTTTTCCCAAAACAACAACCTGGGGAGAACCCAGGGACTCACTGAATTCTGGGAATGGAAACTTGATTTCTCCCATAAATTCACCACCGATCTCAGTGCAACCCTTTTTGCCACTTACCGGGATGAACGTCAGGAAAGCACCCTGCAAGGTGTTCTCAGCAGTGTTGAGTCCGGCACAGATCTGCAGCCCATCGACAACGAGACATTCCGGGAAGAAAGCATGTTCGACCGGGAAATATATGAGGCAGGTGGTTCACTCAGTTACAACTTTCTCCGCTGGTACAAAGCATCACTCAGATACACATACCGCCAACAGGACTCCGAGCAAATTAATGACAGCTATGATGAACATCGGGTTTATCTGACCCTTTCCGTACAACAGGAGTTGCTGCGTTGGTAGGGTGGCGGAGTGCGGAGTGAGGCGTGAGGGGTAATTACAGGTAGGTATCGTGTAGCATAGCAAATGGATTCAGGAATGGACGCCCATGACCTGGATATTGAGTAGATATGAATTATTACACCAATAGAAATGAACTATCCTTTCCAAGACAATACGAAAAGTAAGTCTTTGTCAGAACTCTCCCAAACCTTTCTCCAACCGCCCCCCCCAAAACCTCATGCCACACACCGCATCCCCCATAACATTATGGACTATCAATGCTAAAACGTACTGAGTATATAGATATTGCCAAAGGGCTACTGATAACTCTTGTCGTTTTTGGCCATGCCTGGCGAGCTACCTACAACAACGGCATTATGCATAATCAGCACATCTATCATATGGTAGATGCCTGGATTTATTCGTTTCACATGCCCTCCTTTTTTTTCCTTGCCGGACTTTTTGCTCTGCAGTCTGAACGTCGGTCTTCCCGGAAACTTATTGTAAAAAAAATTCAGACGATAGCCTATCCCTATCTCTTATGGTCTGTGATTCAATCAAGCCTGCAATTAGCCATGGCAAAAAAAACCACCTCTTCTATATCCATTACTGATATCCTAAGAATCCCTATAGACCCTATTATGCAGTATTGGTTCCTCTACGCGCTATTTTATATTTTCCTATTTTTTATTCTTTTACGACAATTTACCTGTTCTCGAGTTGTTTTTCTAGGTACAGGGATAATATTATTTATTATTTACGGTCTCGGATATGGTCCAGGAATCGGGGCCTTTGTGTACATTGCTCGGAATTTTATATATTTCTCCCTTGGTATTTTCTGTGCTGATTTTTTCTTACAGGATATGGCAGAAAAACCGCCAGAAGGTGTCCGGTTATTCTTTATCATCTCTCTACTTTTTCTTGTTTCTCTGACAATGCCCATTTTATCTACTGGTTGTTCCCCACAGATTGAGAGGTGGATAAAACCGTTAATTGCAATGCCAGGTATGTTTTTTATTTTATTTGCTGCCTTGGGGCTACTTACTGTTTCAAAATTCTTCACCTTTATATTTCTAATCTTAGGAAGCAAATCCCTTGAAATTTTTGTTGCCCATACTATCTTTTCAGCAGGTTTTCGCATTGCTGCAATTCGTATCGCAGATGTTAACGAGATAAGTATTCACCTGTTAGGGGCAACACTTGCAGGATTATGTGGCCCCTTACTCTTAGTCTTTCTCGTCAATCAATTTGGTTTTCGATATATGTTCACTTGGCCAGCAAAAAAATGACTCCTCCATATGACAATATGATTCGTAAGAGGTGGGACTCAGAAACTGGTGCCTGGTGTTTAATACCAGCTAACCACCTATTCGCATGTCGAAACAAATTTTGGAATAGGCATCCATTACCTGGGTGTTAACAACTAATGATTATTTCACCAATGGAGATGAACTCCCCTTACCACAACAATGCGAAGCGCAAACCTTTATCCATCTCCCCCACCGCAAGCCGCAAGCCGCCAGTTACAAAATTGACATCGACATCAAACTTAGGAAAAAACCCACCTATGGCACGATTTGTGTATGTATTTGCTCAAGGAATCTAATCCAAAGGCTATTTCTCAATCAGTGAAAGGAGTCACGGGCATGAAAGAGCAGGTCAGCATCATACAGAGCAGCCTAACACCGTTCTTGTTTTGCTGCTTCTGTGTTGCTCAGTTCCTTCTTTTTGCCTCATTATTATTAATGCAGATTTGAAGGGTATCGGCTTGAAAAGAAAAAGAATAAAATTCCACGCAATTCTCACTACACTGTTGATTCTCCTATCTGCAGGCAACCTGCTGGCAGCAACCACCCATTCAATACATATTGAGTGGGACTATGATCAATATTCCGCCCCCATAGACTCCGAACTTTCTGCCTACCGTCTCTATAAAAACGGGGTGAAAGTATGTCAATTCGACTTTCCCTATGATTATGCAGGAAACTGTAATGTCATATCAGACGATGGACTTTTCAAGTTCACCCTGACCGCTGTTTTTGAGGATGGCGCTGAAAGCCCACACTCTACACCATTTTCATTTTTCCTCGGAGCCCATACAAAAAAAGTACTTACCAGCGTTTTTAGCTTGTTGTTGAAATGAGAGGGGGGGGAGCGGCGGTTTGCGGTGTGGGGTATGCGGTATGCGGTTTTTTTTTTGGGGGGGGATTTACTTGTTTTTCCCTGTTATTATTGCAGGTAAGAAGAGATTCCAATTAAATTTTTTCGGGGTCTTTATCGCTTTGTCCGGGGTATCTTCGTAGGCCCAGTCGATGATGGTGCCGACCGAGGCATCATTGTTGGCTTTGTATTGGATCCAGCCATAATGGATGTTGCTGTCAATTTCAAATGTAACCCCCAGATAGCCTTGTGCATCTAGAAAATTCCCACCTGTTGCAGCAGAAGTCCCTCCTATCGCCAGGTCATCGCTACTTATTGCAGCAAATATTCTTTGGCTGGAAATTGTGTAATTTCCACCTAATCTGGCAGGTTTCCCGCCATTTTCAATTACTTTTGCCGCTGTTCCTGTTACTGCAAGTTTCTGGGAATATGTATAAGGTGCAGAAGTGGCGGACAGGTTAAAGGTAAACTCCACACTCCCATCCCCATTAAAATCCACTTGTTGCTGAGCCTGGCCTGTACTCACTACTTTATCCTGCACCCCGCTATAGACAATGGCGGCCTCTGCCGGGGGCGGGACAAGTATGGCACCCACAGTTGCTGCGGCACTGGTTGCCAGGAGGAGTTTGCCAGGAGTATTCTCTTTCGTTCCCTCTTCCCTTCCATAAAGCTCCAGCCGTTCTATCAATGTCTGCTTTTTCATAGCTTCTCCTCTAGGTTCAACCTTAGAACTTGCGGCAACTTCTTTGAACTCATTTTATCGTAACTATTCGGGTAATGCCCAATAATTGGCAAACAACAGCTCTGTAACTTTTTAGCGTGCTTTATATTCGTTTAGTTAGGACTTCGAAGCATACTCGTGCTATTCGAAAAGACCTAAATGGACGAAGATGGCGTGCTTTTGCATAGTTACATTTTATCTAACTCGGTTTCAAGAGTGGAGTCAAGAGCTGTTCCCCCAGGCCCGATCAGGGATTCCCTTCTTCCCTCCCCCATCCCATCTAGCTGTTTTATTGTCTATTTCTATAGAGGGATGAATCAACAACAGCGGTCATGGCCGTTTCATTCAGCACACCACCCAAAAACACATTAATCTCAGCTGCCACTACAGAAGGCATGTTGATACAGTCCCGATGCTGCACGTATAGCACAGGAATATTATGTGCGACATTGAGTGCTTTAACCGTTTCTACCTGCCTGAAAAAACCGTTTTTTAACAGTGCATGGGGTGGGCGTTTTCTTTTCTCTCTTTTCTTTGATAACATTTTTTCCTGGGAGTGGAGAATCTCCTCCAACTCGCGTTCCACAAAAACAATTCGGTATTGCATAGTCTCTGTCAGCGGCAGAAAGGGGAGGAGCGGAGCAATGATCTTTACGGCCTTCCCGCCATGGTGCAACAGCCAGCTATTATCTTCAGCCAGTCCTTTTACTCCCTCATATTCAAAATACCCCTTGGGGTTATCCTCATCTGCACTCCGTTTCTTATCTGTAAGAATTGGAAACCCGCCTGCTGCAAGCATTTGCATGAGCATGGAGGTCCCTGCACGCGGCAATCCGGAGACCACAACAATGGTGTTCCCAATCTCCTCCGGAGCCATTGGCTTCTGTTCTTCTCCCCCCAGATGATGGAACGGCGAGTCAGCCGAGTCAGCCAGAGGGCTGGTCAGCTCAGAAGCCATGGGCAGGAGCCCATTTTTCAGCAGACGAATGCGCTTGACCGCCTCTTTTGCCATACGTTTATAACATGCAGCTCTCTCAGGAAGCTGCAGTCGTCTCTTATATATATAGGCCAGTCGTTGATAGGCTTCAGGAATATTCGGGTTCTGCCGCACGGCCCGTTGCAGCGCCTCTATGGCCTCAGGCAGCCTCCCCAAACGATGGAGAGCACAGCCAAGATAAAAATGAGCAAGGGGACTGTGATACCTCAAAGCTATGACATCAAGGGCCTGGTGGGCAGCCTCTTTATTTCGACCACCAGACAATTTCAGACGGCAGAGCCCGAGCATGGCATCACTATTTTCGGCATCGATTGCCAAAGCCTTTCGGTACTCTTTTGCAGCCGTTGCCCTTTGTTTCAACTCTTCATACACACTCCCCTTCTGTACAAAGAGAGACGCGGAGACAATACCCTCCTTTTCTGCACGAGCAAAGCAGGCAAGTGCCTTGTCACACTCCCCATCAGCATGCCAGGCGACACCCAGCAAATAGGAGATACCGTAAGGGTTCTGAGAGGCATCTTGCACAAGAGAACGAATTCGAGGTTGCAGCTCTTCTCGCTTTTCTTTCCCGTCTCCAAAGAGTTCAACCTCCTTTCGAAGCTGTCTCAATTCTTCTTCCGCCCCTTCAACCTTCCGCCTTTTCCGTGCAAAGATATCCTTTAATATTGGCCGGGACATAGCCGGACGCCCTATGGCCTGGTAACAATGGGAAAGCTCAATGCCGAAGCGAAATTCATCCGGCCACTGCTCAGCCAACTCAGTCAGCAGGGGAAGTGCCTCTCCATGCAACCCTGCATCCATATAGGACCGTGCCAGGTTATACTGGACTTCCCGTTTAGCATGTCCTGCTGCCTTTTCCTGATCACTATCCGGTTGTTCTATATAGCCAAGCTCCACCAACCGTTTGATAGCCTCACTGGACTCCAGAGGCTCGACAAAGGAATTCGATTGATGGCTGCCATCCTCTCCAGGCACACCCTCCCAACTCGAGATAGAATGCACATCCGGAGACTCGGCAAAGGCATTTACCAGAACCTTGCCATCCATATCATTGGCCACCGGCAAATCAAAAAGAGAAAGAATAGTCGGGCAGATATCAAGCAGCGAACTCCCGTATAGGGGTTCATCCTTTCTCATACCAGGGCCGCTCACCACCACAACACCGTACGGGCGATGTTGGGCCGCCGGACCCGCCGGTTCTCCAGGGATCCTCGCCGGCCGCAGATGATCTGAATGAAAACCATGATCGGAAACCAGGATAACGGTAGTCTCTTCATCCGTTTCCGCAAGCATCGCCCCGAGGAGTATATCATGAAAGATATAACCACTGGCGACCACCTCTTTATACAAGTGGTAATCCCCTTCCTTCACACGGGAAAGACGTGGAGGATGACAATCCATAAAGCCATGACAGAAGTGATCGAGGGCATCAAAATAGACTGCTGTAAAATCCCACTCTTCATGGTGCATGAGGGCGGTTGCCGCCCTGTTAATTGTCGTTGCATCTGCAATAATTTTCGCAAGGGACTCGATGCGACGATCTTTTTCCTGATCAACCGCGGCAAGGTCCAGCACAAAAAGCTGCATCAGCCCTGGATCAACCTCCTGAGGATGGAGACGAAGTGCAGCAAGGTTTTTTATTAATCTTGGAGGATGGATGGTCCCGGCCTGCATTGGCCAGGGAGAACCATAAGACCTGTGAGCACGCTGATAATGATTTGAGACCATGACGCCATTAATCGGTTCGGCGGGATGCGAAGGCCACCAGCCAACCACCAGGGAACGGTAGCCACTCTGGTTGAGTATGTTCCAGATGGTCTTTGTCTTTCTGGAGAAATTCGTCACCGGACGCATCCCCTTCCCATCCGGAGCCGGTTCAGTGAAACCGAGAATTCCATGCTTATATGGCCGCTTGCCAGTGGCAATAGAGGTCCAGAGCATTGGAGAAAGCTCCGGGCGTAACGAAGCCAGGTTCCCCATGACCCCATTTTTGATCAAGCCGTGCAGATGAGGCATCTTGCCGCTATCAAGCAGAGGATGAATGATCTTCCAATCGGCGGCATCCCAGCCCACAAGTAATACTTTTTTGCTGCTCACTCAGACAGTTCCCTTCGACCAACATTGGCCTACAGCCCATTAGTAACTATTCCCACTCAGCGCAAACAAAGATTACATCCCCTCTCTGACCAAAACCGATGGTTCCGGCATACCACAGACAAAACCAACCCATACGATCACCTTAGAACCACCTGGAATTACATGAAATAGCAATTCCAAACCAATCGGTCAATATTCGCTTTTCAGATTACTGAATTTGCATAGTCTCAAAAAAGGATGGTGAAGACCTTAGCAGAACCCACACCAGAAAAAACATAATCTACTGTTTTAACAATTAAACAAGCAACAAAACAAAGAAAAAAATAACTAGACAGTAAACACAGTTTACATGTTCCCCTCAATTGTCACCATTAGTTACAACATGTACAAAGACAAACCCAACATGCCCAGTTACATTTTGGTAACACAGCCCTGCCGCGCTCTTACTTCAGGTCAACTCCTTTTCTGATTACCACTAATCTTCAGCTCATCTCGGTGTCATTCCCGCCTACGCGGGAATGACTTTGTGGCAAGGGAATAATTGTGAGATATCAATGTACCACCTGGATTGCTTCTTGTTTTGCTGAATTTGAATGGAAAGCACAACAACTTTTGACTAGTGCAAAATCCACACCAACCAAAGCAGACAGATCATCCATTAAAGCGACACTACCTAACTACCTACACCAACGTCATTTATTCTAATGAACCTGCAAAACAGCCTCATTTTGTCGCAAATTGTTCTCGACTTATCTCCACATCTCATGAAAAAATAGGTATTATTACCTATTCCTTTTTCGTTTTAAAACACATATGATTTGCAGATACAGGAATCAAACAAGGTTGTCCAGCTAAGCATGACGAATCCCCATTATAGGGAAATAGGCAGTCAAGTTAAAGAGTTTATGCAATCCAACACCCATATCCTTTATTTCGGAGGAATACCATGGCCGGCAAACAACGCTTAGGGGAATTACTGGTTCAACAACAAATAGTCAGCCAGGATACCGTGAACGATGCCCTGCGTGTCCAGGTTGGAGGCAACCGACGACTGGGCCATATTCTGCTGCGGATGGGAGCACTCTCCGATGACCAGTTGGCCAACACCCTCTCACAACAGCTGGACATTCAACTGACCGATGTGGACACAGTTTTTTCAGCAGAGGCAAAAAAGTTACTGCCCCGTTACCTCTGCACGAAATACGGAGTCCTCCCCCTGGCACTCAAGACAAACAATATCATGCTCACGGCAATGGCAGACCCTTCCGACAACGAAGCCATCACCGACATTGAACGTTATACAGGTAAAGTGGTAGAGCCCTGCCTGGCCAGACAATCAGACATCACCCGGATCGTCACCAAAAAGATCCCCTATTCTCTCAAAGATTTTTTCAATCCCCAGGCCAACACCCGCCTAACTCGGGCCGTCGCCACAGTGGCACTGATCCTGGTCGTTGTTTTTGGCGTAGCAACCTACAACTATATCCAGACCGCAAGATATGGGACCATATCCCAACTAGCCGACTCAAAAATCTACAGAAACCATGACCTCATGGTTGGTTTCGACACATCAGGAAAAATTTCCCTCCTGGGACACGGCGCCTTTGCCAAGGGCTACTATTCAGTCTCATTTGATGAGATACATACACTCACCGCCTTCATCAACAGCCGAAAAAATGAGTTCTCCGCCAAACAAAGTGAGTGGCTAAAATGGTTACTCAACAAAGAAAAAGATCACACCCCCTCCAGCCCCAGCATAGCAAAAACAAACAATTAACGTAACTATTCAGCAGCACACCATCTTCGTCCATTCAGGTCTTCTCGAATAGCACTGTTTCGGTGGATACCTGAAAGACCCGTGTAACCACCAAACACCGCAGAAGCAAGTAGGAGCGGTTTCAACCGCGAACCTCCCCCATCATAACGCAAACAGAAAAACGCCCCGCACTACCTCAGATTTCACAAACAAATCCCCTCCCACATGATTTTTGCGGATGCCTAAAAGGCATAGCTAACTGCAAACACCGCAAAACCAGGTACAAACAACTCCAACCGCAAACATCCCCCAACCCCAAAAAAAACCACCAAAACAACAACAACCCCGCCCCACAAACCAATACCAACCACACAAAACCCACACACGAATTACAAATTGGTAACACCCAGCCCTACCTCCCCGCTCCTCTCCCCACCACTCCACAACACCCCACCTCTCACCAACCCTAACAAACAAACCAACTGCAAATTCATTCCATAATTCCAACACGTAAGGCAAAAAGGAAAAAAGCCTCTACCCAATAAAACCAATGGCATAAAAAGACAAATGAAATTAGATTTGGCAGCATTGGCACCATATTTGCTTAACATTTTCATATATTAATTTTTTTGTCATACAAGCCATTTCTTCACAACCAGGCCAGACATTATCATGAAAAAACTTGTTTTCCTCCTGATCTCAATCTGTTGTCTCATTCCCGGGTATTCCTTTGCCGCCACGCAGGATATCCACTTGGAATGGACTCACGAGTATGAGCCTGTCGAAGGGAGAACAGTGGCCGGGTATTATTTATACAAAGAAGGAATCAAAGTCTGCACCAACAATACGCCAACCGACAGAACCATGGACTGCATCTTTGAGTCCGAAAACGGAACCTTCGATTTCACCCTTACAGCATTCTGCACTGATGGCTTCGAAAGCCCTCATTCCACCCCTTACCCCCTCACACTACTTGCCCCAACTGAACCAACCCTACTAGCCGCCTTTGTCACAACCCCAACAACCCTGTCCGGCGATGTTCCTTTCCCAGTCTCTTTTGATGCCTCTTCCGCAAGCGGCAACATTGCCTCTTACACCTGGGATTTTGGTGACAACACCTCCGGCAGCGGCATGCTGACCACCCATACATACATCACCGCCGGTACATTTAACGCCACCCTTACTGTTACAGACAGCAGCGGCACGACCAGCCAGAAAAGTGTCCCTGTCACCATCGCGCCAGCACCCGTAGCAGCGCTCACCACTACCCCCTCTGTACTATCCGGAGACGCACCCCTTACCATCTCTTTTGATGCTTCAACATCAATCGGGGATATCAGCTCCTACACCTGGACTTTCGGCGACAACACCTCCGACAGCGGCATGCAAACAACACATACCTTTACAACTGTCGGAACGTTTTTCACTACCCTCAGCGTTACAAGTGCCAATGGAAGCATCAGTCAAAAAACTGTTCCGATCAATGTCACGGCAGCACCTGTTGCAGCTTTCACCACCAGCCCAACACTATTGACAGGAGAAACACCATTTACAATCTCCTTTGATGCATCGTCATCAACCGGAGATATCAGTTCCTATGCATGGAACTTCGGCGACAACAGCTCCGGCAGCGGCAGCCAAGTCAGTCACACCTACGACACAGCAGGCTCTTACACCGCCACGCTCACTGTCACCGGCACCAGCGGCGCCACCAGCCAAAAAAACGTGACAATCACTGCCACCGCACCACAAACAACAAGTATCTACAGTATCCATTTAGAATGGACATATGACTACCAGCCCATTGAAGGAAGAACTCTGGCAGGATATTATTTGTACAAAGAGGGAGTCAAGATCTGCACCAGCACTACTCCAACTGACAGAGCCATGGACTGCAGCTTTGAGTCACAGGAAGGAACTTTTGACTTCACCCTTACTGCATTCTGCACGGATGGCTTCGAAAGCCCACACTCTGCACCCTACACCTTTACCTTAAGCTCCACTTCCAATCCGGACTTTGCGGCTATCATCAACACAACTCCAACAAACTTATCCGGTGATGTTCCTTTTACAGTCCTATTCGACGGCTCATCCTCAATCGGTGCGACCTCATACGCCTGGGTATTCGGCGATGGTGGTGCAGCCAACACCAGTCCAATCGGACATACCTTCACAGCTGCCGGTATCTATACAACTACCCTCACCATCACCGATGGAATGGGGAACATAAATGCTACAAATGTGACGGTCACCGTCAATGAAGTCATAGCCGAAAACATTGCTCCCACAGCGGTCATCAGTTCATCGACTGCCATGGGCGAAACCCCCTTCGCTATCTCCTTTTACGGGACCGGATCTTATGACCCCGACGGATCAATAAGTGCCTATCTCTGGAACTTTGGCGATGGCAGCCAAACAGCAACAGAAGTCACAACCACCCACATCTACACCGTTGCCGGAACCTACTACGCCTCGCTCACGGTAACCGACAACCAGGGGACCCCGAATACAATATCAACACCAGTCATCATCACGAGCCAACCAGTTGAAAACCAAGCCCCAACAGCCAGACTGACAGCGTCAGTGACTGAAGGAACCATTCCTCTTGAAGTACTCTTCGACGGCTCCACATCCACAGATCCTGAGAATTCGGCACTGACCTACAGCTGGAACTTCGGCGACGGCAGCAGCGACCAGGGGGCAACGGTATCCCACACCTATACAAGTCCTGGAACATTCACCGCCACCCTCACAGTGACTGACGATAGCGGTGCTACAGCCAGCACCACCACCGCAATAACCGCTCTGGAAGGTACACCACTGTTCCAGATAGAACTTGGCGAAATCGATATAAACCATAACTGGACAAGGGTCGAATTCTCCGATCCATTTATCAACCCAGTCGTGGTGGCCGGCCCCCCACGCAGCAACGACGACGCTCCAAGTGCCATTCGCCTGAGAAATATCACCACCACTGGATTTGACATTCGCATCCAGGAATGGGATTATCTGGATGGCGGCCATGCCACCGAAACAGTTGCCTATCTGGTCATGGAACAGGGCAGCTTCACCCTCGATAATGGCACCATGGTCGAAGCGGGACGGTTTAACTCAACGGACAGTGAATTCAACACCGTTCAATTTAACACCACATTTTCAACTGAGCCTGTTGTCATGACCTCAATCGCCACTTTTAACGACGAAGCAACAGCAACAGGCCGCCTGCGCAATATTTCCACCACATCCTTCGAGCACAAAACGCAGGAGCAGGAATCCTCATCGAACAACAGACACGGAACTGAAACAGTCAACTATATTGCCTGGGAACCATCTCACACCAGCATGGGCAACATAACTGCCATTGTAGATAACACTGCAGACAAAGTAAGAAACCGATGGCACACCATCGATTTTGGTATACAACTACCAACCATCCCGATATTCCTTGGAACAATGCAATCCCAGGATGGACTCGACCCATCTAGCATCCGTTATGCAAACAAGTCAGACAGTGAACTTCAAGTAATGGTTATGGAAGAACAATCAGAAGATGATGAAACCCGGCATACTTCGGAAACGGTTGGCTATTTCCTCTTCTACACCAATTAGCGAATTGCAAAAAGGATGAGAAAAAAAAGGAATGAATTCCACTTTCAACTTCAAAAATAACATGAGACCTAAGACAATGAAAACATATCAAACACACCCACACCGTCTTACTAAATTAACATTAATATGTCTTACTATACTGCTATTCCCAGTTCGATCACATGCTAGAGATCTATCTTTTTCGTGGACAACCAACCCTGAACCACTGATCAGCTATAAACTCTATTACAAAACTGGCGACTACAAAGAAGCACCTTATGACGGAACAGGACTGAATGAGGGCGATTCCCCAATCACCATAGGAAAAGTCACCACATTTGAAGTAACTGGCCTGTCACCAAACAAAACCTATCATTTCACCCTCACAGCCTTAGATGAGATAGAAGAAAGTGGATACGCAGATGTACTATCTTTTGATCCCTTGCCATTCACACCTCCTACAATAAAAAGCATGTCACAAAACTAACGATAAAAATCAATTTTATTTTAAATAATAATTAGGCAAATCTGTAAGTTGCATCAGCAAAAATAACTATAATCGAAAAAAATGAGATACTTATCCGCACAACAAATTAAAAAAATCATGATTTCACCCACACTAGGTAAAAATTTTACATCCCCATTAACAAACATACTTGCACTACATACATAGCCTGCAATTTAGGAGATAAATCATGAAACGCAAATATCGATATTTTTTCAAAGCACTTCTTTCTGCAATCACAATATTATTAATTAGTTTCTTTTTTGCGCATTCGGCAATTGCAGCATCCATACCATCAGATTTTCGAGTCACAGGAAGTGAACCTGGCACAACAACCATTCACAGCTTTACCGGACTACCCCTGACCCCTGATGGATGGACAGATCTCCTGGCTTTGGTGCAAAGCGACAGTCGCATTGTGTATGTAAGCACATCAGGTGACAATTCAACAGGGGAAAATTATACGCCAGATTCCCCTGAAGTCGGCAGCAACCCCTTTGAACCAGCAGGAGCGGTGATGGCTTACGCCACCTACGTAGCGGCGTTTGCCGAATTGCGAGATGGATACCCAGACATACTCTTGTTTAAGCGCGGAGACACATGGTCAACGCACCCAAATTACGCCAAAATTGACAAGGGAGGGCGGTCTCAAGCCGAACGGCTTATTGTTGGAGCCTATGGTACCAGTGGAGCTAGGCCAATCCTGCAAGACACGGAAGTTGCATTTATTATCCGAAGCTCCTTTGTCGTTGTAGCCGACCTTGAACTGGAAGCTGTTGGAAGGGGGCCTACTAACACCGGGTATAACGGTGTTGAATTTGAGTTCAGTACAACAGACACCTTGCTTGAGGGGAACTATATTCATAACTTCAAAAGTAACGTTGTGTGCCAGAGCAGTGACTCCATCGGGAACCCGGTAATTTCAAATATTGCTCTTAGGCGCAATGTTATTGCCGACGCCTGGGGCAGCAACGGGGCACACGGGCAGGGGTTATATACCCACCAGATAAACGATTTACTACTTGAAGAAAACGTATGGGATCATAACGGATGGGAGGAAACATACCACCCTATGACTGTTTTTGACCGGAGCATTTATCTATCCAGAACTGGTGGAACAATCGTCAGGGGCAACGTGTTTGCGCGTGGCTCATCTGCTGACCAGATGCGGCGCGGGGGGAGGTATGAGTACAATCTTAGTTTGCAAAACCCAGGTGGCATATCACTCGGCCACTCTCAATCAGTCGTAGATTCAACTTCATCAGTTAAGTATAATGTTTTCCTGGATGGGCATGACGTGTCCGGTACGCCTAGTGCTTTCGGGGTGGCAGTCGGTAACAGACAGGTAAACACGGTTGTGCATGATAATATCATAGCCCATCAAGTAACAGGGACAGGGAATGTAAAAGCGTTGACTCTTTCAAATGAAACATCCATGGACTACCAAGACCCACTTGAGTGTCCAGCACCATGTTATCCGTATGCAAGCGGCACAACATTCAGCAGCAACATTGTCTATAAGTGGGAACTGGCAACCGGGGCAAGTGGCAACATGGTAATTATGGGGCAGGCGATCACCGACGGTGTGGTTTTTGAAAATAATGTGTTCCATGCTCCGCAAGGGACGGAGGCTGTCAGGGTGTTCTCCGGGACACAGAGCAGCGGCCCTGATGCGTCGTGGATCTTTAGCGGGAATACGTACTATGTCGATGGGAATTCGACGCCGTTCGTGGAAGATGGCGAAGCCTATATGAACTTTTCTCAGTGGGAGACATACGTGAGCGAGACAGACAGCACTTCTACCCAAGTATTTTTTTCAGACCCTGATAGAACAATTGAAACCTATGCCAAACTAATAGGTCTCAACCCAACTGAATACGAGGATGGCCTTAATAAATTTCTACAGGAGGCCAGAAATATGACGCGCTTCAATTGGAATATGAATTATACTGCTGCTAAGGTGATTAACTATATCAGGGAAGGTTTCGACCGGGAACCCGTCTCCTATAGCTACAGTACACCCTAACTAGTGTCCGTACAGAAACGGGCTATTTTAGCCGACCGTCTTTAACAATAGTTTCTACTCACATCGCTGATCGGCTCTTTGACCAGGCAAAAGATAAAATTCGCTACCGCCAAGACTGGTTTGCGGTCGAGTCCAGCTACTCTGGATACACCACACCTGTAGAATATCACTCAAGGCCAGAGCTGAATCCTTCAAGCCAATTCTTTCCGGGCCAAGGTCAGCAAATTAGCTGACACTATTGATGCCCATACATAACTCTTGAAAGAGTCATGCCCTTTCCAGAGACAACGATCCAAACCGAACGCTCTTTTCAGCCAGGAGATACCTGACTCTATACCGGCACGTAATTTCTTCAGCATCTTGTAGACATAGGTACTGCGACACATCTCTTCTTCGGCAAGACCACGTCCCTTGGAAAAACAGACATCTTTGATGCCTTGTTTTTTGGCTGCCTTCAAATTGACTTGCGAGGCAAAGCCTCCATCCAAGGCTACCTTGAGAGGAGGGCGCTTATAGATCTCTTCCTGGCGCTCCAACATAGTCTTTGTTAACGTTGAATCAGCCGGGTTGCCGTCCAGAATTGTACAGTCGAGAATCAGGTTAGAAGCGCCACCGGTCAGGCAGATTTTGTGACCATAATAGGTGTCCCGTCTATCCTTTACGATAATATCGGTATGCGGCTCAAATAGCGAAACCAGTTTTTCCGGAGACGGCACTGATTCCCCATGGATTACCCGTCTGATTGTCTGACAAATAATTTGCCGGATAAGGGGGAGATAATGGTCAAGTTCCTTCCTTATTCTCCCGGACAGAACCATTTTTTCTATCGTTCCAGATTGATAATCCCCCAACGCCTTTTGCGCTGACTCCGCATAGCCAATAGTATTTTCGGCCATCTTGATCAAAACTTTGTAGGCCTTCTTGCGCTGCTTAGCGTTTTTGGCATTCATTACCTCAAGACAACGTCGTTTACTGCTCAGGGAGTGATCCCTAAAAGAAAACTGCAGGCCCAAGAGACCATCCTTTGCCTGATTCAGAATTCTTGTTGTAACCCGCACCGAGTCCCATAACAGCTCCGAGTCGTAGGGGGCATGAATATTGGATTCAACCACAGTGCAATCTATTCGCACTTTACGTCCATTCTCAATTTTATTTTCTACTGCATACTGAAGGAGAACCACATTGATCTCTTCCCTGGTTGCAGCCGAGATCCCTTTGATATTTCCATTCAAGGTGGATTTGGCATATGCCTTGCCAAAATCAAACTTACAGAACGTTCGGTATGCCTTGGAATCTTCTAGGTGAAAGGTGAGTTCTTCGTAACTGAACGCTTCCATCTGCTTGAGAATTGCGGCGCGAACTACTTGTTCTACGCTCATACCGTTGGCACCGGTGTCGTTATCGACACGATGGAGATCTTGTGCCGCAAGTTCAGATATGTTAGGATTTGCATCCAGAATACTACTGATCTTTTCCAGCTCTTTCACTTTGGGGTGGACCGTGGTTGCTTCAGGAAGTGGGAGCTGCTTTTTGCATGTTTTTCGCATCTGAAAAAACCTCTTCGTTGATCTTATTAAGTAAAATCGAGTGGTTGCCATTTTACTTAAACCATAAATCACGAAAAAAGCCCACCTCACTTTCTGTCTTTCTGTTATAAAGTCAAACTGTTACCCTGTCCTGCACGGACACTAACTAGGAAGCATATAGCAGTTATGAGACAGGAGTTTCGAGGGGAACTTGAAAAAAATGAAGTTTTAAGACTTCTAACTTTCACATAGCATCATTGCTGTCTCATAGTTAGGGCTTCCTTAAAAACTCACATACCCATGAGCGGAGAAAGCATTCCTCTCATGGGTTTTCTTGTTATGGTAGACCATATTCCTTCCCAAGCTGATTCGCACAGTTCACGGATGATGGCCTTCAGCTGAATAAAAAGAAACAAA
>JAQYVF010000138.1 GCA_030145625.1 Desulfocapsa sp.
AAGGTCAAAGGCAGCCCCCTTTTTCCTTATTTTTCCTTGTTTTTCTGCCGTCCTCACCCTCTGGAAAGGCAATGTCGAGACTATCAAATTCACATCTCTATCAAGGTCGGCAGTGGCTAACTCATCAATCCATGCAGACATCCCAATAATTAGAAGGGCTCCAGGGAATATTCACACATCAAGTTACAAAACTAAAATTGGCAAATGTCATTTACACTTCACTCACCTACGGAAATGTGCTATGAAATAAGTTGTTATTCTAAATTGTTATCGCAATCAGCAGAATAGCGATTTCTACCGCAAAAAACAAGTCATGATCAATTTTAATGAGACTATGAACAAATCCGAACTAAAAGAAACACTAGCCAAAGAACTAAACATCTCTCTCCAAGCAGCATCCAGTATCATCAAAACCATTCTCGACTCCATGACTGATGCTCTGGTCAATAGTGATAATATTGAAATCAGAGGTTTTGGTAGCTTTAGTATTCGACATTACGACTCTTACACTGGGAGGAATCCAAAGACAGGAGAGAAGACTGTGGTAAAGGCTAAGAAGTTACCATTTTTCAAGGTAGGAAAGGATTTGAAGGAAGCTATTGATGCAGGGCAAAACAACAAATGACCATCCTCAAATTCCCATCCCAACAGTCCTCCCCTCCTTTCTTTGAAGATGTTATCAATGATGGATACCATATTTTTAGCCTCAAAAATGCGAAGATACCTGACTACTATCCCAATGAGTTCCCAGACTATCCCGGTGTCAGTCTCAATGACCTAAAAGTAGGTGACAAAATCACTATCAGAGTCTTCTTCAGAGTTGGTTCCGGTAAAAATATTCGTGCTGACGGTGGTTACATTGACTTGGAAGTAGAACACATTGAAAATGATCATATTTTTGCGGTGGTACTTACTCAACTACCAAAAGAATTTTCTTTGGCAACAGGGGATTCCATCGAACTTTATGAGGAAGAAATCTTGCAAAAAGCAGAGACAACAGACCATTAAAAACAGACTCGCAGTATCATGTCAAAATACCGACACACTCTATTGATATTGTTAGGATAATACACAAAATCTTATCAATAATGCAAAATGTGCAGGAATGCATTACTTGTAGTGTGTGGAGTAAAGACTTAGTGGAAATATGTTGACTGGGCCAAACTGAAGGTTATTACGATGAAGGTGTAGTTAAGCGTTTTCTTAAACAGTTGATGTCGCCAATGGTAGTATCCCCTGATTTGACACAATTTCTTATAGATGTTTTATTGATCCAGAATAACGAATCCATGTTGAAAGTTAAGCAGAGGGAGTGGGGATGAAAAAAACAGTGATATTTATAAGCTTATCATCAGTGTTTCTGTTAGCCGTTTCGGCAATGGCGCAAACAAAAGTAGTCGTTGTCCCATTGGGTGGGAAAAAGCCTGCCGGTAATGCTGTTGCAACAGACGTACTTTACGGTAAAACATTTTCCAATAAGGACGATGTCGGAATAACCGGCAGTCTAGAAATTCGCGAAGGTAGCACGATCTATACTAACTCTATTGGTATGAAATTTTCCCTTATCCCGTCCGGTTCGTTTGTTATGGGCAGTCCTGACGGAACTAATACCGCTCCAGCCGGGACAGCTGAACTTGGACGTAGTACCTCTGAGACTCAGCATTTCGTCACTATCAGCAAGTCATTCTATATGCAGACCACTGAGGTGACCCAGGGTCAGTGGGTGCAGGTGATGGGTTCTAATCCTTCTAGTTTTTATAACTGTGGGCTGAACTGTCCTGTGGAAGAAGTTTCGTGGTATGATGCGCAGAACTTTATTGACGCGTTGAATGCCAGTGAGGGTCGCACTAATTGCAACACCATTCCCAACACCTGTTATACCTTGCCTACGGAATCGCAGTGGGAGTATTCGGCCCGTGCTGGAACTGTAACTGCTTTCTACAGTGGTGATATTACCAACACCTCTTGCAGTGATCCTAATCTTGATACTATCGGCTGGTATTGCGGCAATTCAGGTTCAAGAACCCATCCTGTTGCTCAAAAGGTTCCGAACAACTGGGGATTGTTTGATATGTCTGGTAACGTCTATGAATGGGTTTCAGATTGGTATGGGACATATCCTCCCGGTCCGGTGACTGATCCTGTAGGAGCTGCTACTGGCTCGAGCCGCGTTATTCGCGGCGCCAGCTGGCAGTTCGGCGCCAATAGCTTGCGTTCTGCTTACCGGATCAACAGCTACCACCCGGGGGACGGTTTCGCCTGGGTGGGGTTTCGGCTTGCCTTGCCTCCAGGTCAGTGAGTCAAGCTAAGAATGGAGTTTAAGAACAGGCAGGCTCAGACTGTGACCACCCAGAGGGACGGAGGGTGTCCAGGCTGTGTTAGCCTGTTCATAGTGTGCGGAGCACTCTCGATATTTTTTGAACAAGGTGTCCAACAACACTATAGTTGAGATTGGCAATGGTATGTTTGTATTTATTATCGATTCGTCGAATTGCACCTTATCTGCGATAACCTTCTGTTTGAAAAGTCAAGATATGTATATTGGATTTTAACCATGACCAAAGTCCATATATCTCCCCTAAGCCTGCCCTGAGCAGTTCCTGAGATTATCAGGAAGAAGGTTGAATTTCAGCTGTCCTGCCGATAATTAACCTTGCCATTGGTTACCTCTTAAAATGTTTTCCAGAATTCCTGGTAATTATATTTCTATTGTGATTGGATAAATAACTATTCCTTTTTAGATCGGCAAAAGGAGTCAGGAAACAGCTTAATTTTCCAGCTATTCGTCCTAGCTTGAGGGTACCAGGGGACATCTTTTACCTGTTCAATATCTGGATGGGACTTGTGTATTAAGTTGTTATTTTTAACTATTTCAGAAATTGCCCCTCAAGTTTATTCTCTCCTCTTTCCTTATTTTTTTGGACCTGACCAAACACTGTATTCAAACATCATCACATCTACATGGTACTATGAAACTGAGAAGCTAAAAAATGTAACATCATCATTGCTCTATTGCTGAGCACCATTGACGTTAGATAGCGGTATGTCTAACCTAGACCAGTTGAGCTTTCCGGGAGAAAAATGGATTATACATTAAAAGATCTTGTAGAGATCAATGTTCTTCAATCACTGTGTGAGAAATTCTCGAAATTAACCCAAACTGTTACTGCTATACTTGATCTCGACGGGAATATACTGGTTGCAACTGGATGGCAGGATATCTGCACTAAATTTCATCGGGTTAATCTTGAAACCGCTTCTCACTGTAAGGAAAGTGATACTGTTTTAGCCAAACAATTAAGTTTGGGTAAGAAATATAACGTTTATAAATGTAAAAATGGCTTAATCGATGTTGCTGTTCCCATTATCATTGATGGAAATCACGTTGGTAATTTCTTTACTGGACAGTTCTTCTTTGAGCCTCCTGAAAGAGAATACTTTCGCCGTCAAGCAATAGAGTTTGGATTTGACGAGGATTTTTATCTAGAAGCACTTTCACGTGTACCTATTTTGGCAGAAGAACATGTAAAGTTAACCATGGACTATCTCTGCGAATTGACTGAAGTGGTCGGATCCGTTGGCTTAAAGAAATTAGAAGTGCTTAAAGCAAATGAAAAACTTGTCAACGAAATACAAAACACGAAAAAAGTTGAGGAGGAATTACTAAAGCAACATGCAGAATTTCAAGCGATATTTAATTCAATAACAGATGCTATTGTTTTTGTTGATCTTGACCGTCGCATAATAATGGTCAATCCGGCTTTCAACTCACTTTTAGGCTATGATTCAACGGAGGCAATAGGAAAGACAACTCAATTTTTTTATGCAAATCCAGCAGAGTACAATCAACAAGGGGAAAAACGGTATCGAACGAAAGCCACAATTGATAATCCTGTGTATGAAATTGAGTATCGCCGGAAGGATGGTTTGATTTTCCCAAGTGAAACACTTGGCGTGCCTGTTAAGGATGTGAATGGTGTTATCATCGGTTTTCTTGGCGTTATTCGTGACTTGACTGATTATAAAGAATCAGAGAAAGAAAAAGCAAACCTTGAAAGGCGTCTCAACCAAGCCCAGAAAATGGAGGCAATTGGCACATTAGCAGGTGGTATTGCTCATGACTTTAATAATATACTTTCAGCAATCCTTGGTTTTACTGAGTTGGCAAAGGATGAGTGCCAACCTGGCTCAACCATTTCCAAAGATTTAGATCGGGTGTTAGAGGCTGGCAATAGAGCAAAGGGTCTTGTGCAGCAGATACTCGCTTTCAGCCGTCAGGAAGATGTGGAGCGTATATCTTTACAACCCGCAAGTATCGTCAAGGCAACGATAGACATGTTACGCTCGTCATTGCCTACTACCATTATGATTAATCAAAATATTGCTCCCCAAACTGGTTGGATTTCTGCCGACCCGATCCAAATCAATCAAATACTGATTAACCTCTGCACCAATGCTTTCCATGCCATGGAAAAGACTGGTGGAACACTCGATATTTCATTAAAAGAGGTGACTCTCAGCAGTGAAGATCTTGTTCACGAACCAGATGTGGCAGATGGTGCTTTTATTCAATTATCAATTGGTGACTCGGGCCAAGGGATAGCACCAATACTGAAAGATAAGATTTTTAATCCATATTTCACCACAAAAGAGGCCGGTAAGGGCACTGGGATGGGCCTTTCTATAGTCCATGGAATAGTGAAAAGCTATGGCGGATTTATTTCACTTTACAGCGAACTTGGTGAAGGAACTGTGTTTCATGTGTTTTTGCCCGTCATAGAGAAGGAAAAATTGCCAGAAAACCAAATTATTGACCAGATTCCAACTGGCAAAGAAAGGATTCTTTTGATTGACGATGAAGAAATACTTGTCAAGATGGGTAAAACCATGCTCGAAAGGCTTGGTTACCACGTAACGATAAGGAGAAGCAGCCTTGAGGCTTTAGAGATTTTTCAAAACCAGCCTGATCAGTTTGATCTTGTTATTACAGACCAGACTATGCCTGGTATGACGGGTAGCGACCTTAGTAGAAGAATGCTGCAGATTCGTCCTGATATCCCCATTATCCTTTGCACTGGCTACTCCACTATTATTTCGGAGGGAAAAGCAAAGTCTATAGGCATCAAAGAGTTTGCATTAAAACCACTAGCTATGAAGGATATTGCTAAGTTGATCCGAAAAGTGTTGGATACTTCATGAGTTGCTGCTTATTAAGAACAATATTTTGATTGGCTTAATTAATAATAGCTTGCCAGCGTTTTTTTCGCTAGCTCTGCCCAAGGGGGCTGAAGATAATCACCTTCTCTCTCCAGAGAAATCAGATCAATTTTTGAAGATATGTTTAAATCATCAAAAATGATGACGGGGGTAATTTTGTTCTAAACAGGATTGGCAGCACAAATATTAAACCAATATTCTTTCCCAGACTTTACATTACTACTGTTCACCTCTGATTTCTACTTCTCGGGGTGAGCAGTCGTCGCTCCATTCTAGATTTTGAGAAGAATCAGGAACAACCTTAACCAGCCCATCTTGCCTGATGGTTAACCTTGCCAGTGGATTATATGAAGATATCCGGTTTCCGGTTATCACTCGTTATTGAATGATATCCAGTTAGAAAAAGGGTTTCACGAATGGAAAACCGTTGTCAAAGCATCTTTGCCCGGAATGATATCAGGAAACCGGATAATAACTTGTTCGGAGGCGGAATAATAACGATGGAAAATAACAAATTTGATTTCATGTAAGAAGAAATAAATAATTGCCATGAAAAATAAATTTATGAAGCGGATGAAAATATATGTCTAACAAACCCACATATGAAGAACTGGAACAAAAAATAAAATCTTTAGAGAAATGTTACGATAAGTTTGAGCAGGAGAAAGATAAACTCACACAACAAAGCTATCTTTTTCAAGAATTAATAGATTCTATACCAAACCCCATTTTCTATAAAAACAAAAATACCATCTACTTAGGCTGTAATAAAGCATTTGAAAGATTCCTTGGAATGGTGTCATCAGAAATTATTGGAAAAACTGGTCATGACTTATCCCCGAAGGAACAGGCTGATAAATATCATGAAATGGATGTAGCTCTCCTCAATGAGCCAGGCGTTCAAATATATGAATATTCAGTTGTTGATTCAGAAGGCAACCATCATGATGTTTTGTTCAACAAAGCAACTATTAATAAAAATGACGGTTCCTTAGGTGGGATTGTTGGAATAATATTTGATATTACCGACCGTAAAAAAATAGAAAAAGAAAAAGAGAAGCTCATAAAAGAGCTCAAGACAACTATTGAAGAAATTAAAACTTTAAAGGGCATCATCCCTATCTGTATGCATTGCAAAGGAATAAGAGACGATAAGGGGTCTTGGAACAAACTTGAAGAATTCATAGTAGAACATTCTGAGGCCCAGTTCAGCCACGGGATTTGCCAGGAGTGTTTAAATAAGTATTATCCTGAAGAAGCTGATTAATTAATGAATATCGCCGAACAAAACGTATCAGCGGAAGCCGCAAAAAGCGCGGCTCTCGCTGAACTCTACGTTAATATTGCCATTGCGAAGGACTGAATATTTTACTTACGCTTCAAGTTGACCTTACTACTGTTAATCTCTGACACAGGGAGTCAAGATATCTCCTATCTATTAGTCTAGAGTGAATGGAAATATGTTGACTGTCGAAACACTCATTCTATCTCTGGTAAAATGAATGGAAAAAGAAAGAAGTGTGAAACACATTGGTGACGTAGTGTGTGCAATAATAGAAATGGATGACCATTTTCTTATTGCGCAACGTCCCCCAGGTCATCCGCTTGAAAAGAAATGGGAATTTCCTGGTGGTAAAGTCACCGAAGGAGAGTCACCAAGCGACGCTATTCAACGAGAGATTTTTGAAGAACTCGACATCATTGTTGAAGTTCGCTCACCTCTAACCCCCAACAGACACTCCTACGAGCATCTGACTCTAACCCTTATTCCTTTTCGCTGTTTTATTGTTGAAGGTATACCTCAGCCTTTAGAGCATAGTCAAATAGCATGGGTGAATGAAAAGACTGTAGGAGATTATGAATTGTCTGATGCTGACATTCCAATTCTTGAAGAATATCTTTCAAAGTGACATTATAGATAAATTTCAAACCAACAGGTCACATCATGCAACAAGGACAAGCAGGATATTATTCAAGCCTTTCTGACTTTTCAGACACTTCAATCTCATCCATAGTTGCCCAACTAAAATCTTACGTACAAGACGCAGGTACCAGTCAGGTACGTGCGTGGAAAGATTCAATCTCATTGCTTCAAAAAGTAGCATCTGCTTTGACCAAGAATGATCCTGCGGCTGCCAAAACATGTTCTGTTTTTCTTGAATATACTATCCCACTTGAAGCCCGTCGAATTGATGCATTGCTCCTTTTAAATGGTGTTGTAGTCGTCATTGAATTCAAGGGCCGACCATTTGCATCCATTGCAGACATAGATCAAGCATCCGCATATTTGCGAGATCTCAAAGCCTACCATCGGAGCTGTTCGGATGTGCCTGTTAAATGTGCTCTCGTGTTAACAGGAGCTACGAATAGCTCACACCCTTCTCATGGTGAAGTTACAATCTTGGGGGCAGAAGATCTTCTTGAGTATTGTGAAAGTATCATAGTACCAGGCGTTCTAGCCAAAGATGCAGTAATTTTCTCCGACCCAAACTGTTATCAACCATTGCCTTCTCTCATTAAAGCCGCAAGAGAATTGTTTAACTCTGGAAGTTTGAAAAGGATTCATCGAGCTGCTGTTGCAACTGAACCCACTTTAGAAAAATGTTCTGAAATAATTCATGCGACTGCTAAAAAGAACCGAAGAGCCCTAATTCTCATAAATGGTGTACCTGGTGCGGGTAAAACTCTTGTTGGACTCCAACTTGCCCACGCAAAGTATCTCAATGACATTGCAACTGATAGGGGAAATGGGAAACCAAATGCTGCTGCAATGTTTCTTTCTGGTAATGGCCCATTGGTGGAAGTGCT
>JAQYVF010000105.1 GCA_030145625.1 Desulfocapsa sp.
ATATATCCAGCCAACTCAGCCAGGGTTCCGAGGAAACTCTGGGAAAAACAACTTCTGTTGCCTCAGCCTCCGAGGAGATGAGTGCCAATATGAACTCCGTTGCCGCAGCCATGGAACAGACGTCCCAGAACATTTCCATCGTTGCCTCTTCGGTGGAGGAAATGACCGCCACGATCAATGAGATCGCACAGAACACCGAAAAGGGACGGGTTATCACCAATGAGGCCGTGGACGAAACGCAACAGGCTTCCAGTCAAGTGGCTGATCTGGGCCAGGCCGCCCAGCATATCGGCAAGGTGGTGGAAACCATCACCGACATCTCAGATCAGGTCAACCTGTTAGCCTTAAACGCCACCATCGAAGCCGCAAGGGCTGGTGAAGCTGGTAAGGGTTTTGCCGTGGTAGCCAACGAAATTAAGGAACTGGCCAAACAGACTTCCGAGGCCACCCAGGAAATCAAGACCCAGGTAGAAAGAATTCAGACCTCCACCCAAGGCACAGTGGACTGCATCGGCAATATCAGCACGGTAGTAGTCAACGTCAACGAAATTGTTTCCACCATCGCCAGTGCAGTGGAGGAACAGTCAGCAACCACCGCAGAAATCTCTGAAAACGTTAGCCAGGCCGCCAATGGACTAGGGGAAGTCAACGAAAACGTCGCCCAGTCAAGTACAGTGGCCACCGATATCGCCAGAGAGATTGGGGACGTCAATACGGCCTCCAATGGATTTGCCACCTCCAGCGGTCAGCTCAAGCAAAGCGCAGAAGAACTGGCTTCCCTTTCCGGGCAGGTGAACCAACTGGTCGACAAGTTTCGAGTCTGAGAAATCGAAGTTTTCAGCAATCGAAAAGTTGAACTAAGGTGTTTTGGCAAAAGTACGGATCACGTTCAATATCCTGGCTGTATTTGGCAATACCAGCCACAGCTAACGTCAACTGCATATCCCAATGGGCCAATGCAGTTGACGATAGATGTATACTTTAACGGTAAACATCACAAAACTTGATAACTCAGGCAGGTATCTGCTACAAAGAGACTTCGCCCCAGCAGCATCGATAGAAAAAACTCATGATAGCAAACCGGGCAGCGAACAGAGGCGAACCTTCTTTTAAGGGTTCCGCATTTTCGCCATTATTTTGCAGAAATCCGTTTTTCCAGCACCTGCAGATCAAGCCAGGTGGCCTTTTTCATTTCAGGATTTTGAAGAAGATAGTTGGGGTGAAAGGTGGGGAGTAAAGGAATTTCCATCCCATCAATCCCATTATACATATGAAAACGTCCGCGCAGCCTGGAAAGTGGCTGAGAGAGTCGAAGCATAGCTCTGGTGGCAACCATACCCATGGTGCAGATCAATTCAGGTGCGGCGGCCTTGATCTGGCGCTGCAGGTAGGAGAAACAGGCGTCGATGTGCTCTGCTTGTGGTTGAATCCCCGGCCCAACTCCGCATTTTATGATGTTAGTGACAAAAACCTCCTCCGGTGCGAGATGAATGGCAGCCAGCATCCGTGCCAGCATTTGATCTTCCTGGAGGCCAAAGACCGTTTTATCAATCCCACCACCAGTGAAATGTTCCGGGACGGGCAGCCAGTGACCAATTAGCAAAAGCCGAATGCTTCCTCCTCCCCCTTTTCCAGGAGTAACGCATTTTCGTTGACCGGCAAGACCACAGCTCTTACACAGTTTTACTTCTGCTGCAATCTCGGCAAGAGAGCCCTGATCACTTTTTTTCCTGACTGGTGCAACTCTTGTTGTCTTCTGTTTTTCCGGAAGGGGTACTATCTGCTCCCGAACAGGAATCTTTTCCCGCTCACTGACACCAAGGAAAGACTCCAGCTCAGCTCCTGCAGGATAATCCACGATTGAACCAACCTGATGACAACGAAGAACACTACGGACATCTTGCAAAAAGCGGATGACATCTTCTTCCATTTCCCTACCCTTTTTTCTCATATTTTCCTTCTTCACTTCTTTCCATCTTCAGGAAATAGGAAGAAGCATCTTGACAAAATCAAGAGAAGATAAATAGTTGTCTCTACCTTGAATAATTATCAGATCTCTGTCTGACTCCGACAATATGCGGAAACAGCAGGTTCATTATTTTCTTAGCAACAGGAGTACGTACATGCCTATTTACGAATTTCACTGTGAAGACTGCGGCAAGAATTTTGAAAGCCTGGTCTTGATAGCCTCTGCAGTCGATGATCTGACATGCAAGCACTGCAACAGTTCAAACATCAAAAAAATGATCTCCGCAACCAGTAGCCAACCAGCCAAGGGAAGACCTATCCCGGCAGGTGCACTCTCCGGCTGCTCCTCGCGTTCCGGTTTTTCCTGAGCATAGATCATGCGAGGCCCGTGCGGTCTCTTCAAAAAACAGGGGTATCTCACAACAGCTGGAGATACCCCATTTTTTTATAACAGCTCACCAGCAGCACATCTTAAGAGAACGAAGCCTCCATACCGCAAAAGGTCAGCAGTACCTCATCTTATTTTTTCTTCTTTTCTTTGGCAAAATCAAAGACCATCTCATTTTCCCTCAACATGCCATGCTCCTCTCGGGCAACCTGTTCAAGATACTCTTCGTCACTCTGCAGCCGTTCGACATCCTTTTCCAATTCTTTATTTTTGACGATCAGTGCCTCTTGTTCCGCCATAAGCACTGCAAGATGTTTCTTCTGCTGATGCAAGAAAAACATTCCCCGGCCAGGAGCAAAAACAATCCACAGCAAGACAGCCCCAAAAACATAGAGAGAAATGCGCAGCAAGCGTTTTCGCTGCAAGGGGGAAAGGGATGTTTTTCGTTTTTGTTTCATGGTAATAAATACATTTCAGGAGTCAACATTCAGAATCCGGAAACAAACTGTCCCGCAAAACCGGTTACTCTCTGTCCATTAGTGAGTTAATTATTTCTAAGGTTACCTGGTCAGCTCTCCCGGCCATTACTCTCTTTCAACAAACTTATGAATAACTCAAAATCTCCATCTCTTTTTCTTGTCAGTGCCTGCCTGGTCGGTCTCTGTACCCGCTATGACGGAAAGACAAAACCTGATCCGGACTGTATCAGATTTCTTGAGAAGAGCACCTGGATACCTGTCTGCCCGGAACAACTGGGCGGCCTACCCACCCCACGTCCGGAAGCAGATATCATCAACGGTGATGGTCGAGATGTTCTGCAGGGCAGGGCCTGTGTATACACCAAAGACGGTGCAGATGTCACCGCCTCCTTCACCAAAGGAGCCAGGCAAGTCCTGGAGATTGCCCTGCTCCAGGAAATCAGCGGAGTCTGTCTTAAGGCCCGGAGTCCTTCCTGCGCCATTTCCGGAACAATGGGCGTCACAGCCGCTCTCCTGGCCGATCAGGGGTATCCTCTCTACGAATTTTAATTAGCCTGATTTATGATTTATCTATCCAATCAAACTCCATTTGCCTGGCGGTTTTTTGAGCAAGTTCAAGGCCAGACAACCTACTCACCAGATGTAAACTCATGCCAATACCTGCCGAGATCCCAGCAGAGGTGACAATAGCCCCTTGATCAATCCAAGACCTTTCCCCATGAACAGTCAAATCAGGGTAGCTCGCGCGCAGATTGGGAATATCCTCCCAATGCGTTGTGACATTTTCGTTTGTCAACACACGAGCTTCTGCCAACAAAAATGCTCCTGTACAGACAGATGCTACTACCTGTGCCTTCTTTACCTGTCGTGCAATCCAGTCGATGACCTGTGCCTTAGACATTTCTTTGTCATACACACCACCTGCCACAATCAAGACATCTATTTTCGGGTGATTGTGAAATCCATAAGCGGGGTTGACACTATAACCACCCCGAGCCATAACGACATCGCCTGTTTCACTGACTAAAAAAACATTGAACGGCTCTCCTGAACTACAAATCCTTGAGGCAGTCGAAAAAACCTCAAATGGACCTGAAAAGTCTAAGACCTCAGCCTGGTCATAGATATAAAGTCCCACATTCATGTTTTCGTCTTTCACTCACCACTCCATTCTCAGCGAACGCGCATCGCCATGAGAATCACAATCCCTGCCTCATAGAGAAGATACAGGGGACCTCCCATGAGCAGCATATTCACAATATCCGGAGTCGGTGTCAGTAAGGCAGCCAGTATCGCAATCAGCAAGAGTGCATAGCGTCTGTTTTCCTCATAAAAATTCCTGGTAAAGACGCCGACTTTTGCCATAAACACCATAAAAATCGGCAACTCAAAGACAACTCCGAAAGCCAGAATGAATATGGTGGTGAAATTAACGAAACGTCCGACGGAAATAACCGGCTGCAGATCCGCTGAACCAAAGCCCAGAAGAAACTTGATACCCAAAGGAAGGGTGACAAAATAACAGAAGAGCGTTCCTGCATAGAAGAGGAGACAGGTAAAAAGAATAAAGAAAAAAAGTTGGCTGCCCTTCACCCCGAAAGGTTTTCCCATGGCCCGCCAGAGCACAGCAGTGATCCAGGGCATCAGGCCGTAGAGAGCTGCGAAAAGGGCCAACTTGACATGGGCCAGGAAAGGGCCGGCCACAGAGAAGAAATAGAGCTTATCTGCCAGGTGCTTTTGAACAAGGCGAAGCAATTCCGGAGAAAGAAAAAAAATCACCACTGTGCTCAGCATGATACTAATGCCAAGGGCCCGGACCGATTTTCTCAATTCAGAGAGAAAGATGACCAAGGTGCTATGTGTTTCCATTGCAGGCAAAATCGAATATCCCGGCTGATGTTTTATGTAGATAAGAGATACATTGCTTCCTATAAAAATCTGCAAGTAAGATAGCAGATGCCATTTCGAAAAGCAATTTGATAGAGGTTGATTTCAACCTACAGCCATGATAAAAACACAAGACTGTGGTCATTTGAGGGTACCTTGAATCCACAAAGAGCAAAGAGACCAACTCACCTGCAGTTAACGATCATCATAACCCGAGATAAACTTCATCATGCTTGAACTACGTTTTATCAGAGAAAATCTGGATCTCATCCGAGAAAAAACAGCCAAAAGGGGCCTCTCAACAGACAAAGTTGACGAATTTGCCACGGTTGACCAGCAGCGTCTGAACCTGCTGCAGGAGGTGGAGGGGTTAAAAAACAAACGCAACACCGTCTCCAAAGAGATCGCCCAGCTCAAAAAAGGGAGCGATGAAGAGAAAAAACTGGCAGACAATCTGATTCCGGAAATGCGCAAGACCTCTGACCGAATCAAAGAGCTGGACCGGGAACTCAATGAAATTCAGAGCAGACTGCAGGATCTCGTCCTTTCCATCCCTAACCTCTGCAGTGATGATGTCCCCGAGGGTCAGGATGAAGATGACAATCTGGAAGTCAAAAAATGGGGGAAAAAACCCAAGTTTTCGTTTCAAGCCAAGACCCATTGGGAAATTGGCGAGGCCCTGAACATCCTCGATTTTGAACGGGCCGCCAAGCTCTCCGGTGCCCGTTTTGCCCTCCTCACCGGCCTTGCCTCTAAACTTGAGCGGGCCTTAACGAACTTCATGCTCGACCTGCACACGCAAAAACATGGTTACGAAGAGGTCCTGCCGCCTTTTCTGGTCAACTCCGCCTCCATGACAGCCACCGGGCAACTGCCCAAATTTGCCGATGACCTCTTCCATATCAAAGACTGGGATCTCTACCTTATTCCCACAGCCGAGGTGCCGGTCACCAATATCTACCGCGATGAAACTCTGGATGAAAAAGATCTGCCCATCAAATTGACTGCCTACACCCCCTGCTTCCGCTCCGAGGCCGGTTCCTATGGTCGTGACACCAAGGGACTCATCCGCCAGCACCAGTTTGACAAGGTAGAACTGGTCAAATTCACCACGCCCGAGACCTCTGCCCAGGAACTGGAAGATCTCCTGGCTGATGCAGAAGAGGTTTTGCAGCTGCTCGGCCTGCACTATCGCGTGGTCACCCTCTGCAGCGGCGATCTCGGTTTTTCCGCCACCAAAACCTATGACATAGAGGTCTGGCTTCCAGGCCAAAACACCTATCGCGAAATCTCTTCCTGTTCAAACTTCCTCGACTTCCAAGCCCGGCGAGGCGGCATCCGTTATCGCCCCAGTGGTCAGAAAAAAAGCCGCCTCGTTCACACCCTCAACGGTTCGGGACTCGCGGTGGGGAGAACCCTCCTTGCCATCCTGGAAAATTACCAACAGGAAGACGGAAGCGTAGCCATCCCTGATGTTCTGGCGCCCTACTTCGAGAAACGATTTTAGGGTACCTTGAAAAATTAGAATTTTCGTTCAAAATCGAGGCATGAGAGAAATTTCACCGCAGGCATATATTTGATATTCCGAGGATAAAATTTTTCTCATAACGAAGAGTTTGGGCGAAAAGGCAATTTTGCAAGGTGGCCTTTAGTGTTAGCAATCGACACATCCACTTCCTGCAAAGTGGGTGTGTCGTCAGAAACGAGATTGCAGCAATATCAAGAGTTGCTGATTTTCCCACCACTTGAACAGCAGGGCATCGAGAAGAAATCCCGAATTTGATGAGAGGATCCTTTCTAAACTAAAACGTCAGCTGATACCGTTTTATCTTTTTAAATAAACCTTGTCTGGTTACCTGTAATAGTTTAGCAGCCTGTGTTTTGTTTCCATCTGTAGCCTGGAGTGCCTTGGTAATCAATCTTTTTTCCAGGGCCATCACCTGATCAGGAAGCGAATACTCATTCTCGAATGTTTGCATATCTCCCATCCGACTGGCAGAGGCAAAAGAACGCAGATCACGAGAACAGGTTTCTACCTCCATCAGGAGATCATCTCCTGTCAGGGCCACCAGACGTTCCACCTCTTTCAACAACTGACGCACATTACCGGGCCAGGAGTATTCCTCAAAGAGAGCCAGCAACTTCGGACTGAAACCCGCCACCTTCTTTTTAAATCGCCGATTAGTATCCTCCAGGAAGGAAAGAGCCATGGGCAGGATATCCTCTCTTCGTTCACGCAGGGGAGGGATCTCTATCTCCACAGAAAAGAGTCGAAAAAAGAGATCCTTACGAAAATTCCCTTTTTCTACCTCCTCTGCCAGATTACGGTTAGTTGCAGAAATGAGACGCACATCGTAAGGGATAATGACACTACTGCCAAGCCTGCTTCCCTCCTGTTCCTGAATGGCCCTAAGAAACTTGGGCTGCACCCGGAGAGGCATTTCACCAATCTCATCAAGGAACAGGGATCCTCCTTCGGCCTCCTCAAAGCGTCCTTTTCGAATTCGATCGGCCCCGGTGAACGCCCCCTTTTCATGGCCAAAAAACTCGCTTTCCACTAGCGATTCCGGCAGACAGGCACAATTAACCGGCAAAAAAACCTGCCCGCGCCTTTCTCCATTTTCATGGATCATCCTGGCCACAAGCTCTTTACCTGTCCCATTTTCTCCCTGAATCAGAACATTGACAGGCGTATTGCGAACAACCCATACCATTTCAAGTACTGCCCGCATAGCAGGACTCTCGGCAATAAAGCGCCCTCCCCGAACTGATGTAAGCTCAAGACGCGTGACTTCAGTATCAAGTTCATCTGCAATCTTAAGAATTTTCTTGTTCAGCAGGATCGATTCTATGGATATGGAAAGATACCCAGTAATCTCTTCAAGTTCCTGTTGATCGTCCTGATCAAAATATCCTTTTTTCTGACTGTTCAAGAGCTGGATAACCCCAAGCACCCCACTACCAGTGACATTTTTTATAGGCGTACAAAGGGTATTGCGACTATCAAATCCTGTCTGCTCATCAGCCAGCAGATGATAGCCGGCTACAGTATGCAGATCATTTTCGATGACACTCGTGCCACTGGCCATGACCTGGCCGACAATACTCCCTTCCAACGGCGCCTCAATCACATTCTTTTCAAGCCCTGTTCCATACATTGAAATCAAGGAACCGGTTCCGGTTTCATTAAGAAAGATAGTACAGCGCTCCACATGCATCAGCTTAGGTAACAGCCTGATATAAAATGTTACCAGGGAGTTATACTCATCCATGGTCCAACTGCCACTCACCTGAGAGAGCCTGCGCCTAAGTAAAGAGAGGTGGTTTCCCGATTCCATAAAAATCCATATCCATTCGATGACAAAAAACGAAAACTTAGTTCACAATCGCAAACAATCTTTACAAACAATCCTTGTTGTATGCAACCTCAGTTTCTTTGTCAAGCAAATCCTTTACCCCACTCATTTTCACATTATAATAGAAAGATAAAAGCCCACGAAAATAATTCAGATTATCGATACTAATCACAGCACCGGAAACTGAGTTGTCAATTTCATGACTCATCACCACTCCCTGCACAACTACAACAAAACAGAGCAACAGGCAACATACCGGATCAACAACAAAAAAAAACAAACAAGAACTTTGGCCCGCTTATTGCTTAATAATTTTATGAAAAGTTCTCATTGATTACTATCAAACATACATAAGGAAACATCCATGCAAGACACATATGAAAAAAAGCAGGTAAAATCCCAGAAAAACGACATGCCCCACCCGCAAATTCACTCCATGGATGACAAACAACCCCCCTCGCTCGTGGAACAGGAGCTGCAGTCAACAAAGCTCCTCAGCCATGAAGAGGAAATCAAACACACCAAAACAATTCGCAATAACTTCCATACCATCACTAGCATCATTAAGGATATCCCGTCCCCTTGCCGTGAGCTGCTCACCCTGCAGAGCCTCCTGGAAGTATGGGAGAAAAAAGACAGCCCGATCAAACCGGGGAAACGTCGCATGGACCACATGATCGCCACCCTGGAGTCAGCCTGCAGAAAAAACCCGGAAAATAACAACCTGCCCATCCTTTTTTCTCAATGCAAAGCGCTTGCCGATGAGATTGAAACAGCCAAAGACATCCTGATCACCACAAATCTGCGCCTGGTCTGTTCCATTGCCAAACGCTATACCGACAGAGGCTTAAGCCTGGCCGATCTCACCCAGGAAGGATGCATTGGATTGATGCGGGCGGTCTTCCGCTTTGACCACAACACCGGAAGGCGCTTTTCCACATATGCCTCCTGGTGGATCCGACAGGCAATTACAAGAGCCATTCCGGAAAAGACCAGAACCATTAAGCTGCCCGCCCACTTCCTTGTCTCATGCAACCACTTCAACAAATCTTTCAGTTCCTTACACAAACAACTGGGCAGGAAACCGACAATAGGCGAATTATCAAAGACTACCTATATGCCCTACAACAAGATGCTCTCCATCATGGAAACCAGCAGGGAGCCAGTCTCCCTTGAAGAACCGATAGGAGAAAATTCCCAGAGTCTGATACAGCTCATTGCAGACAAGACTTCCTGTACACCTGATGACATTGCCATAACAGCAGACCTCAGTAGACAGATAGACGGTATATTGAGCACCCTCAACGAACGCGAAGCACAGGTTATTCGCCTCCGTTTCGGGATCGGAGTAAGCTGCGAATGCACACTGGACGAGGTTGGAAAACAGTTCAATGTCTCCCGCGAGCGGATTCGTCAGATCGAGCAGGAGGCCCTGCAGCGCCTCCGCCATCCAAACCGAAGCGACCACATCAAATGTTTCCTGGAGAGCCGCTAACTCCCAGAAAAGATTCCACTACTCCAGAGCCAGCTCCAGCAATCTGCTGATCAGGCCCGTAAAATCAAGACCTGCAGCAGCAGCGGCCTGGGGAAAAAGACTTGTGGGCGTCATTCCGGGGATGGTATTTGTCTCCAGAAGATACAGGGAGCCATCAGGAGTCAGAATCATATCGGTCCGCGAATAGCCCCTGAGCTGCAGCGCTCTATGGGCTTCAACGGCCAAAACCTGTGCCTTGGTCGCTATGTCTGCATCGACCTCGGCCGGACAAATCTCGCGTGTTGCCCCCTCCTTGTACTTGGCGGTATAATCAAAAAACTCATATTCATCACCAGGGATGATTTCCACCAGCGGCAGGGGCGTCAGTTCACTATTGCCAATCACCGCAACCGTCATCTCCCTTCCAGCAAGGAATTGTTCCACCATAACTTCCGAATCATACTCGTAGGCAAGACGAACCCCCTTTTGCAGCTGTTCCCTGTTACGGGCAACACTCATCCCCAGACTTGATCCTTCACGAACCGGCTTAACCACCAGGGGAAGATCAAGGAGCTCCAGCAGACGATCGGGATCTTCACCATCCACCGGTCTTGCCATTTGCCACTCGGCCACAGGCAATCCATTCAAACGATAAAGCACTTTTGCCATATTTTTATCCATGGCCAGAGCACTGCCCAGTACTCCGGACCCTTGATAGGGAATATCAAGAAGCTCAAGATAGCCTTGCACAGTTCCGTCTTCTCCATAGTTCCCATGGAGCAGGACAAAAGCCACATCAATGGAATCGGCATCCCGGGCCAACAGGGCCAGATCCGTTTTGGGATCATACCTGCAAAGATTATATCTATCGCGATCTATGGCCGCTTCAAACCCGGCAGCACCGGCCAGAGACACTTCCCGCTCTCCTGAGCGTCCACCGGCAAGCAGCGCCACCCGAATCTTCCTGTTCTCTCCCACAACTACTCCTTCATTTCTTGTTTTTCCGACGCAAGGCAATAATGATGCATCTCGAATGGATAGTCCGGAGAATTCCAAAGCACATTGTTTCATCATCCAAGATCATCCGTCACTGCTTTCAATGTATTTGTCTCAAATCGGATTAGGATGCCGATAAGCACCCAGCTATTATACATCAAGGTTTACCCAACATCCACTTCCACAGCCAGTTCATTGCTGTTTTTTTCCCTGTTGCCGGGTATGATATAAAAATGGATACAGATCTCTTTCACAAAATTGCTGCAATAGTCGGACGCGAGCATTGCAGTACCGACCTCGAAGACCTGCATTGTTATTCCTACGACGGAAGCAAACAGTGCTTTCTTCCCGAAGCGGTAGCCCTGCCGAACTCGACAGAACAGGTTTCAGCCCTTCTCAAACTGGCCAACCGCTATCAGTTTCCGGTGGTTGCACGCGGCGCAGGAAGCGGAATGACGGGAGGAGCCCTACCCACGGCAGGAGGCCTGGTACTGGCATGCTCCCGCCTCAACCGTATCCTTGAAATCGATGCCGATAACCAGATTGCCATTGTCCAACCAGGAGTAATTACCGGAGAACTCCAACAGGCACTGCAAAAATACAAACTCCTCTACCCACCTGATCCAGCCAGCCTCAAGTTCTGCACCATGGGAGGCAACGTTGCCGAATGTGCCGGAGGTCCATCCGCCATCAAATATGGTGTAACCAAGGACTCTATCATCGGCCTGGAGGTAGTGCTGGCGGACGGCGACATACTCACAACAGGCACCCGTACAGAAAAAGGGGTAGTGGGCTACGACCTGACCAGGCTTTTCATCGGCTCTGAAGGCACTCTCGGTATCGTCACAAAAATTATCACCAGACTCCAGCCACTGCCCGAGCTAAAAGAGACATTTCTCCTGCAATCCACCTCCCTGCAGAAAACCACAGAACTGGTAGCCAGAATTCTCCAGAACAACATTCTTCCCTGCACCCTGGAGTACATGGATCGGACCGCCCTGCGAGTTGTCTCCGACCTCCTTCCCAGGCCACCGTCAGAGGATACTCAGGCCATGCTCATCATAGAGATTGATGGCAACAGAAAACAGGTCCATGACATGGTGGGCCGTCTCAAAATACTCATACAAAGTGAGCCCCACTGCCTCCTGAAACAGGCAACAACCGAGGATGACATCAAGGAAATATGGCAGGCCAGGCGCTCTATTTCACCTGCCTGTTTTAAGCTCAGCCCAACCAAGACCAGCGAAGATGTCGTGGTCCCCAGGACACGCATCCCAGAGCTTGTTCACTTCTGCGAGGCCCTGTCACAGCGGCTTCAACTCACGATTCTCACCTTTGGGCACGCCGGAGACGGCAACATCCACGTCAACATCATGACCGCCGACCGTTCCCCCGGTGAATTAGCAAAAGCTACAGAAGCCAAGACCCAGCTTTTTCAGGAGGTGATTCGCCTGGGAGGCACTCTTTCCGGAGAGCATGGTGTAGGAATCACTAAGTCCTCTTTTCTCAGCCTTGAACTTGATGCAACCAGTATCAAAATAATGCGCAGAGTGAAAAATCTTTTCGACCCCAAAAACATCCTGAACCCCGGAAAAATATTCCCAACGGAGAACGAAAACGACAGTTCTCACTTTTCAGGAAAAATCCATTGACAGAAAGCCAACTTTTTTTTATATAAAAAGGATTGTTGTTTTTACTTTTTATATTTTTCATTGAAAATCCGGGATGCAAATTTCATATCCTGCGTTTTCCCCTAACTATACTGTTCTAACGGAGTCCCAAATGATAGAAGTTGAAGTTCGTGGAGATCTTGAATACGCCATCCGTCAGCTGAAAAAGAAACTGCAGATTGATGGAATCAAAAGAGAGCTGAAGCGTCGCGAGCAGTATGAAAAACCCAGTGTCAAAAAGCGCCGCAAACAAGCTGAGGCTCGCCGCAAGCTTCGCAAGTTCAACCGCATCAGACGAGGTTGAGAACAGGGTCGAAAATTTCCTGAAATGCCTGCCACAGTTCTTCTGTAGCGGGCATTTACTTTTTCTTTTCTCCCACACACTGCCATCGACACCACACCCCTCCCTCAAGAGTTCGTTTCTGCAAAAGAACTTTTTCTCCATTATATAATCACGGAGAAACGTTTTGCCGAAAACACCATCAAGGCCTACGAAGCCGACATCGATCTCTTTCTTGCATTCCTTCAGCAAAAGCCAAAAGTAAGCTCCCTGAAGCAAGTCAAAAACAGTCATATTCACAGGTTTCTGGAACAGTGCCGGAACAGACATGTTTCCCATCGCAGTAACGCCAGGAGGGTGTCGGCCCTGAAAAGTCTTTTTTCTTTTTTGTACACCCAGGGTAACATTTCTACCAACCCCTTTGCCACCATCACACCTCCCAAAAGCGGACGCACCTTACCTCAAACCCTGTCCGTCGATCAGGTTGACAGACTGCTGACAGCGCCAAGCGTGTCCAGCCCCCTAACACATCGCAATTATGCCATGCTGCGACTCCTCTATTCCACTGGTCTCAGAGTCTCGGAACTGGTCAACCTGCCACTTGCTGCCTGCAATCTCTCCTCCTGTTTTGTCCGAGTTGTTGGCAAGGGTGAAAAGGAACGACTGGTCCCTTTCGGAATTCCTGCCAAGGAATCCCTGGAATATTATCTGGAATCCGCCCGCCCTTTGATCCTGAAAGGCAGACGCAGCAACATCATGTTTATCACCAGCCGCGGGAAGGGAATGACTCGACTTCGTTTCTGGCAGATCATAAGGGAAGCTGCTCGCGCTGCAGGAATCCGTGAGAAACTCTCACCCCACACGCTCCGCCATTCCTTTGCCACCCACCTCCTTACCCACGGTGCTGACCTGCGCTCAGTGCAACTCATGCTCGGGCATTCCGATATTGCCACCACTCAAATCTATACCCATATCGACGAAGAGAGGTTAAAATCCATCCATAAAAAATTTCATCCCCGGGGATAGGACAGACCTTTTTCAAGTTAATGCAGGAGGTTTCTCACCTCCAGTACCGGCTGCAAATTTTGC
>JAQYVF010000010.1 GCA_030145625.1 Desulfocapsa sp.
GAGAAAATAGTCCTGCGACTCATGACTCCAGATGGCTCTGGCTTGAGGTAATCGCCAGGAATAAAGCGGCCAAATATTTCTCCAATCTGTTTGAACGATTTTTGTTTGAAAGAGGCAATTTTGTCTGCGAATACCTGCTGATTTGAACGAGGTTTTCTTCCTCGAAGCGGCAGATAAAAACCGGGGAACATTGGTGTAGGATTGGTTAAATTTTTCATGCTCAAACTTAACAATTTTAACCAATATTATCAGACTGTTTTTTGCAAAAAAAAGACCTTAAACTAGCGCCATTCTGGTCTGTCCCTATTACTACGAACAAGACCAGCAAAAGCAACTCTACAGGTTGGTCTCTCTATAGAAGGCTTGGTGGCTGGCTTTTGGGCTTGATAGAGAGTCGAAAAATAATCGGGTAGCCGGGGTTTTTTCCCCCCAGCCCCCACAACACCCTGCGTTCAGCTCTGCACAGGACGTTTCATTAAGTGTCGGGCCAAATCTTGGTTATATCGACTTGAGATTGCCACATCGAAGGTATTAAGATCTCGCCAATTCCAATATATTAGGTGTCTACTGTGAATGTCAGGTTTGGTCACGTCTTGTCAATGGAATAGTCAGGTAAAGTATAAGCTACTATGGATTCTTCAGTTTTGTGCAGCAGCTGCACTAAAAGGATAGTTCTCCAACCTTCCCCTCCTTCACTTTTTTACCCTGTATACACCTGCGACCATTTTTCCATATTTGCTGATAATTGGTTTGCCTGACCAAAGTAAACGACAACCACCTGTTGTTCCCTGTTATTTTATCGGAAAAAGAGCAGTTATTGTTTTTGTCTCTTGTGTTGCAGTGTGATATATTGTAAGATAAAGCGTTTGCTTAAATTCCTAGTGTGGTGGTCTAGTTCATGGGCCGATATATAGTATAGGTTAGAGACCGATCCAAGTTTGTTTATCAATAAAAGAGTGTGATTATGATCAAAGTGAGAAGCACTGCTCTGTTGCTCCTCTGTTTGCTGAGCCCCGTTGTTTCAGTGTGTTATTCAGCCTCTCAAGAGACTCCAGAGGCTTGGACTGCCAGAAATAGTGTAATATTTTCCCTGGAAAACAGTCCTGACAGTCGGATTGCGCTGCAACGGATGGAAATGGCTGGAGCTGCGATGGATCAGGCCAGGGTTGGATATTATCCGCAAATTGATATCTCTGCCTTGTATGGTCAGACGAATAATCCAATGTATTCTTTTGGTAATATTCTCAACCAGGGAACATTCACCCCGGCCATCGATTTTAATAATCCAGGTCGCACCGATGACCTGAATCTTCGCGCCGGAATTGAGTACAGGTTATATAATGGAGGGCGGGACCGGGCTGCTGTGGAGGCTGCAAGTGCCGGTTTTGAGATGTCCCGCATGGATCTTGAGGTGGTGCACTCCCGTCTGGCCTTTGAAGTGGTACGTAGTTTTCAGACCATGGTTCAGGCCGGGGAGATGCTTGAGGCTCGCAAGGTGGCCCTTGATGCCATCCAGGCCTCCCTTGCAGTGGCCTGGTCTCGTTACAGGGCTGGTGATCTACTGAAGACGGATCTGCTCAATATGGAAGTTCTGGAATCCAGAGCCAGCGAGAATCTTATCCTTGCCGAACATGGTCTTGAACTGTCACAAAAGGTCTTTCTCAACCTTCTCGGTCTGGAGGAGGGGACAGTACTTATCAATCCTTCTCTGGAGAATGAACAACCGATCCCGCAGGGTCGGTCTTATGAGCAGCGTGCAGAGCTCAAAAGCCTCGCCTCGGCAGAGGAATCTGCAGCAGCAATGTTGCAGGCGGCAAAGGGAGGCAATTTACCAACTGTGGACGGTTTTGCTTCTTATCAGTATGATAAGGGATATGTAGTAGAAGGTGAAGGTGACTCCTGGATGGCTGGAGTGAAGGTGAATTATCGCCTTTTTGAGGGAAATAAGACCTCTGCCGATGTGGCCAGAGCCATGGCGGAGTTGTCCGCAGTACGGGCTCAACGGAAAAAGGCTGAGCTGGGTATGGATCTGGAGATAAAACAGGCAGATCTCAGTTATCACCAGGCAGAGCAGCGTTTTCATGTGACTGAGAAAATGGTGGAGCAGGCTGAAGAGAGTGCACGCCTGAGTCGGAGTCGGTTCAAGGAGGGAGTGATCCTGTCGTCAGACCTGATTGACGTGGAGATGCGTCTCACAGATGCCCGGGTGAGGCGGAGTGTGGCCAAGGCAAACATCAAGGTGGCCATAGCAGATCTGCGACGGGCCATGGGTTTACCGCAGTTTGAAGAGAGTGCAACAGGGAAAGAGGAGAGCAGGTGATGAACTGGAGCGCGTTGATGACAGGAGCCATGCTCCTTGGCGGAATTGCAGTCTTGCCCGGATGCAAAGGTCAGGACGAGCATACGAGAGAAGAGGTCCAGCCACTTCCTTCGGTGGCGGTGGCCGTAGAGGGGGTCAGTGAAGAGGTTGCCCGTTCCCGGGTTGAGGTGGTGGGGACTGTGGAGGCAGTTCAGAGGGCCTCAATTTCCGCCAGGATTTCAGGTCAGATCGTTGAATTGCCGCTGGTTTTAGGTTCTGGGGTGGAGAAAGGGGAGTTGCTGGTGAAGATCAGTGCCGGTGAAATTGCAGCCAAGGTCTTACAGGCCGAAGCGCAACTGGCTCAAGCCCGCCGTAACCTGGCTCGTGAAAACAAATTGCAGAAAGAAGGGGCATCCACCCGGGAAACTGTCAAGTCGTTACAGGATGTTACTCGTATTGCCGAGGCAGCGTATACAGAGTCCAAGACCATGCTGGATTACACCACCATCACTGCTCCTTTTTCAGGGACTATTACCAGAAAGATGGCCAATGTTGGAGATCTTGCATCCCCGGGAATGGGTCTACTGGAGATGGAAAACAGTGAAGATCTGCAAATTTTAGCTCAGGTACCGGAGGCCTTGCTTCTCAAGGTCTCCATTGGTGATAGTCTACCGGTTCATATTCCGGCAGCAGGCCTTACCTTGGTGGGCGAGGTGGCTGAGGTGGCACCTGCCGCTGATCCTATGTCTCGCACTGCCCCTGTGAAGATTAAGATCCCGGTGGGGCCTGATCTCAGGGTCGGACAGTTTGCCCGGGTCACCCTTGAAAATTCCGATGAAATGACCCTTGTCGTTGCAGAGTCTGCAGTCATTGCGAAGGGACAGATGGACCTTGTTTTTGTGGTTGAGGAAAATATTGCCCGCTTGCGTCTGATTCGCACAGGAGTGGTTTATGGCGGTGATGTGGAGATCCTTTCCGGGTTGGATCCGGGAGAGTTGGTTGTTGTTCGTGGCGCAGAGAAGCTGCAGGATGGGCAGCCACTGACCATTGAAAACCTATAAAAATTACCCGCACCCCATCTTTGGATCACATAATAAACTATAGATTCGCCAGTCTGAGTCAACGAATCCGAGGCACTGGTGAACTCTTATCGTGCTATGAGTATTGAGACTGTTTTCGTTCCCACGCTTTGCCTGGAAAATTGTGGATACCGGGTGATCTGTTATTATTCGATCTTCAACATTGAACGTTCTGTATTGGATGTTTAACTCTATGCTTAGAATCCTATGAACAAACAAGAATTTGAAAATCCGGGATTTGCCGGACGAATGGCAGCTGCCTTTATTGATTCTAAATTGACTCCGGTTGGGATTATTGCTTCTCTTCTTCTGGGGCTGATGGCCATCATCATGCTGCCTCGGGAAGAGGAGCCGCAGATTAAGGTGCCCATGATTGATGTCATGGTCTCCATGCCTGGTGCAACCCCCAAAGAGGTGGAGGAACGGCTCTCCATTCCCATGGAAAAACTGCTCTATGAACTTCCAGGGGTTGAATATATCTACTCCACCTCCATGGCCGGCCAGAGTTTACTTGTTGTTCGCTTTTACGTGGGGGAGAAGCTGGATACTTCCATAGTCAGGCTGAACCAGAAACTGGAGACAAATTTTGATCGTATCCCCCATGGAGTTTCCCAACCCCTGATTAAGCCCCACACCATTGATGACGTTCCCATCCTTGCTCTGACTTTTCATGCAAAGAATTATGATCATTTCATTCTGCGACGTCTGGCCGCCGAGGTAGATGATGTGGTCAAGAGTATCCATAATGTGGCTGAGACAAAAGTGATTGGCGGAACCAGAAGACAGGTCCGTATTCAGTTCGACCCTTTGCTCCTTGTATCGCGTAATCTTACTGTTGCTCAGTTGGTTCCGGCCCTGCAGCAGGCCAATCGTCAGATATTCAGCGGTAAGGCTGAGGTCATGAACCAGGAAATTCTCCTGCAGACAGGCACCTTTCTCAAAAATGCAGAAGATATCGGGCGTGTCGTTGTTGGAGTGTACGGCGGCAGACCGGTTTATCTCGATGAAGTGGCCACCATCCTTGATGGTCCTGAAGAACCGAATAACTACGTCCTCTTTGGTGAGGCGGCAGGGCATAGTGAAGAGGCTGCCGTTACCCTCTCCATTGCCAAACGGCCGGGATCCAATGCTGTGAGTGTAGTAGAAGAGGTCCTGGAAAAGGTAGAGAGTCTGAAAGGGAGGCTTATCCCTGATGATATTTCCGTCACCGTTACCCGTAACTACGGAGAGACTGCTGCAGAAAAGTCTAACGAACTGCTCCTCCATATGGGGATTGCAGTCTTTGGCGTGGCCATCCTCATTCTCTTCTTTCTTGGTTGGCGGGAATCTACAGTGGTCATGCTGGCTATCCCCTCTACTTTGGCGCTGACCCTTCTTGTTTTTTATCTCTACGGGTATACCCTGAACCGGATAACCCTTTTTGCCCTGATCTTTTCCATTGGTATCCTGGTAGATGACGCCATTGTGGTGGTGGAAAATATTGTACGCCACATGCGTCTGGCCGCTAACAAGGAAAAACCACTGGTCAAGATTGCTGTGGAGGCGGTAATCGAGGTGGGGAACCCAACTATTCTCGCCACCTGGGCGGTTATTGCCGCAATCCTGCCCATGGCCTTTGTCGGTGGGCTCATGGGTCCCTATATGCGTCCTATTCCCATCGGTGCCTCTGCAGCCATGATTTTTTCTCTGATCATTGCCTTTACCGTCACCCCCTGGGCTGCAGTGAAGGTGTTGAGAAAGAAGAGCACTTCGGCTGCAGGCGTTGAAGAGGGAGATGAGGATCATGCCCCGGATGATTTTTTCACCCGCCTTTATCATCGAATTATGGACCCGTTGCTGGCAAGTGGGTTTGCGCGTTTAGTCTTTTTCGTGTCCATCGTGGCCATGCTTCTCGGTGCCTGTTCCATGTTTTATCTGGGGCTGGTCAAGGTGAAAATGCTGCCCTTTGACAATAAGAGTGAGTTCCAGGTCATCCTTGATATGCCGGAGGGTTCCACCCTGGAACAGACAAGCAGGGTGGCCCTGGAGATGGCAGAGGTGGTCAAGGCTGACCCGACCGTGGTCAATTATCAGGTTTATGCCGGCGTTGCTTCTCCCTATAATTTTAACGGTCTGGTTCGGCACTATTTCATGCGTCAGGGACCCACGGTGGCCGATATCCAGGTCAACCTTCTGCCTAAACATGAACGATCCCTGCAGAGTCATGATATTGCTGTGCGCATCCGTCCGGCCATTGCCGAAATTGCCAAAAAATACGGAGCAGCTGTGGCCGTGGCCGAGGTTCCGCCCGGCCCGCCGGTACTCCAGACCCTGGTGGCCGAAATCTATGGGCCCAGTGATGGAGATCGGGTTAAACTGGCCGAAGAGGTGAAGCGTATTTTCGAAGCCACTGAAGGGGCGGTGGATGTGGATTGGTATCGAGAAAGTGAGCGTAGCCGTCTGGTACTAACTGTGGATAAAGAAAAGGCGGCCCTGAATCACATCTCTGTAGGAGAAATTACTCGAGCTGTGCAGATGGGAATGCAGGGCATGTCCATTGATCTTTTCCATCAGCCCCGTGATAAGGAAGAAATTAATATTGTTTTGGAATTGCCGCGGCCTCTGCGTGCCTCTGTCGATGGGTTACTCAATATCGGCCTGCGCTGTTCCATAAATCCGGATGAGCCACTGGTGCCTCTGCGAGAATTGGTGGTAGTGGAAGAAGTAGCGGTGGAGCAAGCCATATATCGTAAGAATCTCAAATCGGTTATTTATGTTACCGGTGATGTGGCAGGATCTGTAGAAAGCCCGGTTTATGCCATATTCGATATGAATAAGCGCCTGGCGGAGCTGAACCCTTCCGATTTTGGAGGAAGCGGCAGTAGGGTTGAACTCTATAACCTGAAGCAGCCGTTCAGCACGGCCCAACCGTCAATAAAGTGGGACGGCGAGTGGCACATCACCCTGGAAGTGTTTCGTGACCTGGGGCTGGCTTTCTGTGTGGTCATGATCCTTATTTATATGCTCATGGTGGGCTGGTTTAAGGACTACTTTACGCCCCTGGTGGTTATGGCGGCTATCCCATTTTCCCTCATCGGAATCTTACCTGCCCATTGGGGATTTGGTGCCTTTTTTACTGCCACATCCATGATCGGCTTCATGGCCGGCGCCGGTATCGTGGTTCGAAACTCCATCATCCTGGTGGATTTTATTGAACTGCGCATCAGTCATGGTCTCCCCCTGGCAGAAGCAGTCGTTGAGGCTGGTGCTGTCCGCTTTCGGCCAATGCTCCTTACAGCCCTGGCCGTTGTTGTCGGTGCTTCGGTCATCCTGGCCGACCCCATCTTCCAGGGACTGGCAATCTCACTGATGTTTGGCGAGATTGCTTCTTTGCTGGTGAGTCGTATGGCCGTGCCGGTACTTTACTTTATGCTCAAAAAGCGTTCGCATGCAGGGCAGATTACGGAGGTGTAGTTGGTTTCTATTTCCTGATGAGAAACGGATAGGTTCTTGGTCTGGTGAAGGGGGAGTTGTTTGTGACATGGCTCACCAGGGAGCATGAGGTTGGTATTGTCAGGAGAATAGTTCTAGTTGAAAATTTTATTCCTTTTTCCTGTGAATTTCAAATATGCCTCATCGATACTTTCTTTATTTCCAAAGAGGGTGATAATGTCGCCACTGGAAAAAGTGGTATTGCCCCTGGGAATGATGAGTTTTTCGTTGCGCTCAACAGAGACCACGTTAATTGCTTTGGGCAGACCTAACTCCTTGAGCTGTATGTTTATGGCATTGTGTTTGGACTTAAGGCTAAATTCCATAAAATCATTGTGGTGCTGCCGGCGTAAGGTGATTTGTTCCTTAAGCAACTGGCCCCTTTGTTTACGTACTATTCCAATATCATAGGCTCTGAGGATATCGCTGCGGCTGATTAACCCGAGGAGTTGTTTTTCCGATGATCTTGCCACAACCGGCAGCCGGGCCAGGTCCCTGGGTGCCATTTTTTGAATGGCATGCCATATAGGTTCATCGGCATAGACTGTCACTGGATCGGTGGTTGTTACATCTTCAACCGTTAAGCCGCGAATATTTATCTCTGGTTGAGAAAGGGCTCTTTCCATGTCTTGGAGAGTGACTATTCCGCACAGGCTATTCTTGTCATCAAGGACTGGAAAGCCAAGTAAATTTGTCTCTTGAAACTGCTGGTAGAGTTCTGCAAGAGGTTGGCTGGTTTTAATGGTGAGCGGTTCTCGGTTCATTACTTCACGAACATGTACACCTTGCATAATATCCATATCCCGCCCCTGTTCAAATCGTATGCCGCGTCGGGCAAGCTTGCTGGTGTAGATGGATTCTGGATACAGGTACTGGGCAAGGTAGGAAGCTGTAACCGCAGTGAGCATGAGGGGTAAAATGAGTGCGTAGTCATTACTCATTTCAAAAACAATAAGCATGGCCGTTAGTGGTGCACGGGCACAAGCAGAAAAAACTGCAGCCATGCCTACCAAGGCATAGGCACCTGATGGCCCGGCAAGTTCCGGCTGCCAGGCGGAAAAAAGTTTTCCCATGGCACCACCAAGCATTGCCCCGATAAATAGTGATGGGGCAAACACACCTCCTGAATTTCCGGAACCAAGGGTAAATGATGTTGCAAGTGGTTTCAGGAAGATGAGGAGGGCCATAATCAAAAAACTGGTATGTCCATGCAGCGCTTCCTCGATAAAGGTGAACCCTGAGCCGTATATTGGGGGAATATTTGCAACAAGCGGCAAGCCAAGTTGGGGGGCGATTTGGTTGTTGACGGTGATACCAGGGAGTTGCAGATATAAAAATCCAAGTAAACCAAGGAGCAGTGCGCCCACGGCAGGTTTAAGTGAAAGGGGGAATCTCCAGTTATCAAAAATATCCTCAAACCAGGCCAGCATACGAATGAAGAGTACACCGACAAGGGCGGCAACAAGTCCGAGGAGGAGATAAAAGAGGATAGTTACCGGCGAATCCATCGTATAGGAAGGCACGGTAAAGGCGGGCCGAGCACCAAGGTATATGTGGCTGACAACAGAAGCGGATACTGCAGCAATAACCACGTTGCCAAATGTTCGCACTTGCAATTCACACATCAATACTTCAATAGCAAAGGCGACACCGGCAATGGGGGCATTAAAAGTTGCTGCAATTCCTGATGCCGCACCGCAGGCGACAAGATTTTTTATACGGTCATCAGAGAGATGGAGAATTTGGCCAGTTACTGAACCAAGGGCAGAACCGACTTGAATAATGGGTCCCTCACGACCCGCGGAACCACCGGTTCCGATGCATAAAGCAGAGGCTATTATTTTTGCAATTGCCACCCGTGGACGAATTCTGCCGCCACGCAAGACCAAGGCCTGCATCACTTCAGGAACCCCATGTCCTTTTGCTTCCCTGGCAAACCAGGCAATGAGCGGTCCGGCAAGCAAGGCGCCGCCAATGGGTACGAAGACATAACTCCATGTGCCCAGGTGAGGAAACAGGAATTGAACGGTGCCGTACGAACGATTCTGGATGAGAGCAATAAGTTGAATAAAGACAACAGCAGCTAACCCGGTGGAACTGCCGATAAGAACGGCGAGCACAAGAAGCAACAGTCCTTCCGGTGGGGTTGTTTTGTCGAGGAGTGCGCCAAAAGGATTGCGTTTCATGGTAATGAAAGGGATGGCACGTGAGGGCCTGTCCATAAGTGGTCTTTTCGTCCAGGCACTTCATTATAGGAATGATATTATAGCATCATATAAAGTATGCTTAAAAAAAGCTGCCGCTTTTGTCTTTTTTTAGGATCCTGCGCTATTCTATCGTTTTTTTACAAAAAAATCTAATTTGAAAAAATTATCAGTACAGCTCCTGTCATCTGTTCTTACTTTTCCTGCGACCTCTTCTTTTTGAGAGGTTCTGTTCATGATGTCTATACAATGGAACGGCTGGAAATAGTTGGTAATTGAATAATTTATTGCATAATTTTAGTATTGTGCGATAATATTGATTACTCCCTTGTTTTCTCCACGTCTTGTTTACATTCAAGAAAATTTGCAGCGGAGCGCTAATATTGAAAATCAAAGCAATAGAATGAACGGTTGAGAAAGGGGACGGCTTTTTCACGATTACAACTTGCCACTGAGGACGTACGGCTGACGTGTAGTTTTTTCTGCACCCAAGCAGCATGACTTTTTGAAATTGCAATGTGTTTGCACCCTTTTCAAATTTACAGGAAATGGATTGTCTTTTACCGTAGTGAAAAATGATTGCCTATGAAAAGTTGCTGACCACGTAAGTCAATTAATAACCCGGCTAAACGGCACCAACTGAGCAACTAACCAAAAAATTTTGATCAGTGGAAAGCGCATGGAATATGAGGGATTGTATATTCAACTTTTCAGCATCCACGGTCTAATCCGTGGAGAAATGCCGGAACTTGGCAGAGATGCCGATACCGGTGGCCAAGTGAAATATGTTTTGGAGCTCGCCAGGGCCCTTGGCGAACGTGATGATGTGGCCCAAGTTGACTTGGTCACCAGGCTTATTGATGACAAAGCCGTTGGACCGGAGTACGCGCAATCCATTGAACCACTGTCTGCTAAAGTTCGAATTGTTCGTATCCGGTGCGGCGGTCGAAAATATATAAGAAAAGAACTCCTCTGGCCGCATCTTGAAGAATTTATTGACGGAACGATCCGCTTTCTTAAGTCCCAGAATAGAATCCCGGACCTCTTTCACGGTCACTATGCTGATGCTGGATATATCGTCATGGAGCTTGCCATCGCTTTTGATACACCATTCGTTTTCACCGGCCATTCCATGGGACGCAACAAGAAGGCTAAACTCTTGGATGATGGTCTCAGCGAGGCAAGGATTAACAGACATTATAAAATTAATACCCGTATTAACATAGAAGAAGAGATCATAGAAAAAGCGAATCTTATCATCACATCTACTCAGCAGGAGATAGATAAACAGTATGGTCTTTATGACAACAGTGGACATAACAGGTTTGTCGTTATCCCTCCCGGCATCGATCTGGAAACATTTTATCCCTATTATGATCCTCAACTTGACAGTGATCTGTTCAACGAAGAGGTCAAGCAGACCAGGTATACGCTGCTGGAAGAGCTGCACCGTTTTTGGGCTCGTCCGGAAAAGCCTTTCATACTTGCTCTGTGCCGGCCGGACCATCGGAAAAATATTGCCGGCTTGATTGAGGCCTACGATAAGAATAAGCAATTACGGGCCATTGCCAATCTTGCAATTTTTGCGGGTATTCGCAGCGATATTGTAAAGATGGAGGAAAATGAGCAGTTGGTTTTGACCGAAATGCTGCTTCAGATGGATCGTTTTGACCTGTATGGCAAACTGGCTATACCTAAAAAGCATGAATTTTCCACAGAGGTCCCGGAACTCTACAGATTGTGCGCTGAAAGCGGTGGAGTGTTTGTAAATCCTGCCATGACCGAGCCCTTCGGTCTCACACTTATCGAGGCATCTGCCTGCGGTCTTCCCATTGTAGCCACAAATGATGGTGGACCGGTTGACATTGTTGCAAGCTGTGAAAACGGGATACTGGTAGATGCCGGCAGTCCCGTTGAGATTGGTGATGCTATACTGTCCATTTTAGTTGATCAGGATGCATGGAGTATATTTTCAAATAATGGAATCAACGGAGTTCGTAGCCATTATTCCTGGCAGGTTCATTGTGAAAAAACCATACATCAATTCAGCAACTTTTTACCGGTTATGAAAGAGCAGGATAAAAAAAATAGAGAAGAAGAACCTCTACGGAAGCGTCCTTCCTTCGGTAAGCGGCTTACCGGCTTAAATCGATTGATGATCACGGATATTGATAATACCCTGATTGGTGACGATACCTCCATGCAGCAGCTTTTTACTCTGCTTGAAAGTCACCGGGACAGCATTGCCTGGGGTATGTCCACGGGGCGGAGCCTGGAGCTGACCATCAGTGCCATGACCGAACACAATATCCCCATGCCCGATATCATCATTTGCTCTGTGGGTACAGAGATTTACTATGGTCCGGATCTGCGCATGGACAAGGGCTGGCTGAAGCATATTTCCCATCAGTGGAAGCCGGAGGCTATTAAGGAGGTATTGGGAAATATCGACTTTCTCAGTTTCCAGGAAGCTGAAGGACAGCGCAGTCATAAAATCAGTTATTATATGGCCGATGATTATGATTACCTTTTCTGGGTGTATTACATGCTCAAAGAGGCCGGCCTTCGCTGTCAGGTAATTTATTCGCACGGACAATTTTTAGATATTGTGCCCCTGCGCGCTTCCAAAGGCAAGGCCATCGATTACCTGCGCTACAAGTATGAGTTCTCTCCACTCAACGTGATGGTCGCAGGAGATTCCGGTAATGACGAAGATATGCTTTCAGGCAAGGCCTGCGGACTGGTTGTTGGTAATTACAGTGAAGAGCTGGAGAAATTGAAAGGGCGGCGGAATATCTACTTCAGCTCGGAAAAATATGCTTCTGGTATCATTGACGGCCTGGGCCATTACAGTTTCATTTAAATTTTAGCTGCCAGTGGCCGAAACTGAAGATGGTAGAGCATTTCCAGGTAACGGCTTGTCTCCTGGTGTTCCAGGTTGGTGGCGTATTTCCAGAAGCCGTAGATACAGGTCAGAGAGAGCAGTCGTTTTGCATAGCGTTCCCAGGTATATTTTGTCTCCACACGTCTGATTGCCCCTTCGGAGAGTTTTTGCCAGTGGGAAGGGTCTATCTGGCAGCGTTCAAAGAAGTCGACCAGTATTGCTGCAGCCTTATCGCCGTGGTTGGGATCGATGTGAAATCCTGAGATTCCGTCCTCAATAATCTCCAGAGGGCCGCCATAACTGGTGGCAAAGGTGGGAAGACCTGAGGCCATGGCCTCGATAACGGTCAAGCCAAAGGCTTCAAAAAAAGCGGGCTGAACAAAGGCCCCATTCTGGTCTGCAATGTATCGGTACAGTTCACCAGACAGGTTTTTGTCCATCCGCAATCCAAGCCACCGTACCTGTCCCTCGAGCCCATATTGCTCAAAAAGTTCGTGCATTTTGAGAATCTGCTCCCTTTCCTCGCTATCACCGGAATTATCCGGATGCACGGTTCCGCCGATAATCAACAGGTTGGTGAGATTGCGTAGCTGTTTATTTTCACCGAACCACTGAATCAGGCCAGTGAGGTTCTTTATATGGTCCAGGCGGGCCATGGAAAAAATAATCGGTTTTGTCCTGTCTTCCAGTCTGCCGCGACTGTCTGGCTGTTCGTCGCCGAAAAGCAACTGTTCGAGTTCGCCATGGAGACCGGTAAAGCGACGGTCGTTTTCTGTGTAAGGAAAATAGACTTCTTTGTCGGCTCCTGGCGAGACAATGTTGAACTTGGGGTCATAAACATCAATACCTTGAATAATACGCTGCAGGCCGGGCATGGTGAAAGAGCCGTAGCTTTCGTATTGGCCGACCACATCGTCTGAACCGGCGATTTCCTGATAGGTTGAGGTGATGATGAAATCAGCTGAATTCATGGCTATCAGATCGGCGGTGAATTGACAGGAGAAATGATACTGCTTTTCCATCTGTCGCCAGTATAATGCCGAATAGAGGTATTTCGTTTTTTCAAGGGCATGGGCAATGTTGCATTGTGTTACTGCCAGCCGCTGGGCGAGAAGGGTTGCGACAAGATTACCATCCGAATAGTTACCGATGATCAGATCCGGCCGACGGCCGAGCCTGGACAAAACCTCTTTCTCCACTTCCCGAGAAAATTCTTCCAGATAGGGCCATACCTCAAACCTTGAGATCCATTGCGGAACAATCGACCCGTCTTTCTCACGAAAAGGGATACGGATGATATTGACATTATTTGTTCCATTGACCAGTTCCTCCGGCTGATTACAGGTCGTTTCCCCGGCCTCAGGGATTAAACGGGTGAGAATCAGAAGTTGCGGTTCTATCTCCAGTCCCTGGTTATAGATCCGTTTTTTCATCTCATGTTCCAGGGCCCGAACCTGATCAAGGATGTAAACAACCTGGCCACCGGTATCCGGCAGGCCAAGAACGTTGTCCTGGCCGAAATAGCCGTGCGGCGAGAGGATGACGATGTTGAAAATCATTGGGATACGACCAAGAAATTTTTCCAGATTCTGGTGATCCGGCGCCTCCAGAAGATCGGCCAGGAGGCTCATGGTTTTTTTGATCCCTTCCACGCTTCTGCCCCATCCCGCTTCAAACCCAATGCCACGTAACTCATGCTCCAGGTCGTGCCACTCCAACCCCCGATCCTGCCGGCTGACAAACTCCATTCCCTGTATCAGGGCCTTTCGCAGCACACTGACGCTTGTGATGCCGCTGTTGATCATGAACGGCGTGTTTTGATAGCCATGCACCCGTAAAAATTCCAGGAGTAGTTCATCTCCTTTTGTCAGCTCATAGGCTAGGCGGCTGGAAAACTTGCGGTTTAAAAATTCAACCCCGTGGCCGATGGAGCGGGTTTGGTTCATCTTGGGAAAATCACGTTCAAAAGGGGCGAGATCGATTTCCAGAATGAGTTCATCTTTTTCGTTGTTGACCAGGTTTTCCTTGAAAGCAAGAAACTCGGCAACCGAGATCTCCTCAAAGGACATGTTCTCGAAATGATAGCGTACGTAATGCCATTGGGCGACCCCGGGACGTATGTCAAGGTAAAACCAGGGATCTGCAACCGCTGCTTCCTGCGTTTGTTGTAATGCATGGGCAAGTGGAGAATCGCTTAAACCGGATTCTCCGGTTTCTTTGCAAAAGGCATTGAATTCATCCCATAGCTCGCTGCCGAGAATGAGGGCTTTACCCCGGCTCTGGTAGCGTCGAAACAGGCTGTATACCGTATCTCGGTTTTCTTGGATAAAAACCAGTAAATTTTTCAGCATTCTTTATCTCCTCGGGATGGCGGCCTGTATTCTATTTGCTAAGGAAACCACATTTGTCTATAGTTCCTATGAGAATGACTTATATGGTAGCAAATAAGAGACATCTCAGGAAGGTTTAAAAGATGAAAGATTCGATTGTTTCTTTTGGGGAGATTGTTTGGGATCAATTTGAAGATACTTCAATATTGGGAGGAGCACCGTTAAATGTTGCCTATCATCTGCATGCCAGTGGATGGCCGGTACGGATTGTCAGCCGGATTGGAGATGATGAGCTTGGTCGTGAGACCCTGCAGCAGATAAAACAGCTTGGATTGCCGCTTATGACCATCCAGCAGGACAGAGATCTCCCTACGGGGCGGGTATTGGTTTCACTCGATGAACACAATGAACCAAGCTTCGAGATTGCAGCACCTGCGGCCTGGGACAATATTCAGGCGGATACAGTGCTTTCTCAATTGGCGGAGACTCCCTTTCATCTGGTATTCGGAACCCTGGCTCAACGCAACGAAACAAGTCGCAGCTCCTTGCACCGCCTCCTGAAACAAGCCGATATAAAGTTTTATGATGTCAATTTACGTCCTCCATACACGAAACCGGAACAGGTACTTGCTTCCATTAAGGCCGCAAATGTTGTCAAAGTTAACCGGGAGGAACTCATGTCCCTGGATGACTGGTTTATGCAGGGGAAGAAAGGACGGGTAGAGGAGATTGGTCGAGAGTTGCTGAACTCCTTTGATCTGTCATTGTTGGCCGTAACAGATGGTGATAGAGGAGCCCAGCTCATTACCAGGGACGAGCATGTTGAGCATAAAGGATTTCAGGTAAACGTTGCTGACCCGGTGGGTAGCGGAGATGCCTTCTTTGCAGCGCTGATTAACGGCTTTTTGTCCGGGTTGCCACTTGATGAGTGTCTTAAGCAGGCAAATCGACAGGGAGCATGGGTTGCATCGCAACAGGGGGCGACCCCTGCATATCCTGAAAAGGGTTAAGGAAGCAGGGAAATTTGGATTGAAGAGCCTTGACCATGGGCGAACGACACTTGAATATCAGTTGCATCTTCGGGCACATCCAGTGTGAATGTATTATCACCACTGGACAATCGTGTTCCCACGGTTTTCCAGCCGAGTTTTCTTTGGTTTGACAATACCAAGATCGAATTGACAATAACTGCATGTTTTTCTCCAATCCGGACTCTAAAATTGATTTTTGAGAAACCTCCAGAGGGAAAAGAGAATTTTTTGATTTCCGATTGATAGTTTTTTTTAACAAAATTTCCAATTTCAAGGGTACTTTTGAGTTTGGGAATTCTTTTCTGTTTATGGAATCTTTTTCCCCTTCGCTGTTCAAGACCTCTTGGGTATCCGTCTGTAATAAATTCAACTCGGTCCACATAAGTATCATTTTCAAAATACAGAAAAGCCGGTCTCTGATATTTTTCATAAATGGGTAACGAAGCGTAGCCATTTGACAAAGAGTCTTGCGAAATAAGCCTCCTGTTATCATCCAGAAGTTGTACATATCCGCCAAAGTGACGATTTTTTGAACTTGCATATACAATTACATCGCTAATTCGTTCTCTTGTATATCCGGGGGCTCTACGTTCAAAAAGATCAATTAAATAAACAGCTTCACCAGCAAAAACAGATTTTTCACCTCTAAAATCAATGACAATATTATTGTTGCCATGAGCTGGGTTAGAGATAAAAATTGAAAATAAAAATATGAGTAAAAAAAGTGGTTTCATAACGGACTCTCTGGGAGATTTTGAATCAAAATATTGGTGGCATAAATAAAATGTTGTTATCATCAAGATAGCTATGAGGAGTGGCTGCAGTTAGGCCATGTTTATTCATTCCTTTCTTTTCTCTTTTATTGTCTTTACTATAGCAATGCCGCAATAACCATACAAGCAGAGAGAGATATAGTGAGAATCCGCACCGCTTTATACACTCTACCTTTCTTGTTTTTTCGTTTCTCCAAATAGTGATCAGATTTCTTTTCGCCAGAATATACAGTAGATATTGCTTCACTTTGCTCACCTTTTAGTGCGGTGAATTCAAGTCGCAAATGCAACTCTCTCTAACGTAGATTAAAATGAGCAAGCTTTTTATGATTCGTGATACGAGCGAAAGGATCTGTACGGTATGGTAGTTATCTGAAATTGTTGCAGGGAATAAAAAAAGGCCCCGGAGGATACATCCTCCGGGGCCTTTTTTACCACGGATTGCTAGTTTAGAAGGTATGGCAGGCTGTACAGGTATAATTTTTCTCCATATGTTTTTTATGGATTTTCTGCGTGTCATTCTCATCTTCATAATCATGACAGCTTGAGCACAGTACACCCTGACTTGCCGTGAGGCCGGTTGGTTCTGTGGTATGACAATTTGTACAGTTCATAGCCGCTGAACCTTCCTTGTCACCATCTGCTGCATGCTTGGCATGCATGTCTTCCAAGTTCATATTTTCTGAGGAATGACATAAGGTGCAGTTCTTTACCATGGCTGGCCAGGTGTGATAGCCCAGAGCGGTAAAGGGCAGCATCTTGGTGTTGTCAGGAGTCTGGCTATCCAGGTCATGACATTCCTGACAGGAAGGAGCGCTGGATTTGGGGTCTACGCCATGGCTGATTAGCATTTCAGCATCGGCATCAACAATGGTGTAGGTACCACTCAGGCCTTGATCAATCATACCTGCCTGAACTGCCTGATCAAAATCGCCGGTCATGAACATTCTCATAATTTTCGGGGCAATGATCTGACCGCTTTCATGGAGAGGCATATTGGTAAAGTGGCGTTTGATGGGTACGATTTTGGACTTGCCATCAAAGGCGCCCCCATTGGCTTTAGCCATTGTGTAGACACCACGCTCGTCCGGGCTGATTTGCTCCCCAACATTATAGACATAGGATGTGCCGTCAAACCAGGTATACTCTGGTTTGACATAGCTCTCTTTAATCTCATGACCAACCCAGCCTCCTTGGCCATTACAGAAGGCCGGATTCCAATGGGGAGCTAACCAGTCACGGGACATCTCAGTGGCGCCTCCTTTACCGAATTCACGGATATGGCAGACCTGGCAACTTACTTGGCCCTGGGAATGTCGGTTCAATGCACTGTCGTCATGTGGTGTGAGAGAGTGGCAATTCTGGCAGGTTGGAGTGGCAGCCTCGGTCTGACGAAGATCAATGCCGCGACCTCCAACCTTATGGCCGCCTTCGCTGGAATGACAGGCATTACAGGAAAGATCTGCACCATCTGGAGACATATGAATATCCTCGGCCAGGCTGGGATTCTTGGTGCTCAGACCCATGTCGCCGCGTTTGGTCCAATCACCGCCGCCAGCCTTGGCATGGCAACGCAGACATGACGTTCGGGTGGGTAGATGGACATCTCTGGCAAGATCGACCATGGTGGTGCCGGCTGGCATGGCGTCAAAATTAGGAACGGTTGTGTAGTTACCACCTGCATCTTGGGCTCCAAAGACATAGGTCTTTTCATTGCCTAGATAATCAATAACCGTTTCGGCGCTGTTGGGATCAGCTACAAATTTACGTTGATAGGTGTCATTATGACACATCAGACAGTCAACGTCATTAATATCAGGGGCATGGGGGGCATTTCCATCGGCCCGGACATGGCAGCTAAAACAGGCGCCACCGGAAGACATGGCATAGGTGCAGAAGGTATTAATTCCGCCAACGGCCTTACCAAGTATTTCACCATTGGTGTTGCTTAGATCAGGGGTTGGGCCAGCCCATTGCATATGGAGGCTGTTCAGCATCTCATTAGCAGCACTCTCATGGCAGCTGATACAGGTAGCCGGGCCATCATAGGAGGTAATATTCTGATGAGCTTCTATTGGCATAGTGACCGTTGGCAGACTGTCGTTATCATCATCTGCCAAAAGTTGTGGCGGCGGGGTATAGATTATTGAAATTGCAGCAGCTGTCAGAGACAGTTTGAAAAATCGATTCATATTTTCCCTCCTAACTATTTTCACTTTTTCCGAACGGTATGGTCTGAAAATCAATATGACTTAAGACCCCGTCAGATTTTACACTTCCCTGTTTCTTGTTTTGGTCTGGTCTGTGCACATCTGTTCTGAGACTGTGGGTTACAAAAAAAATGTATGAGATATAAGCGCCTCGGGTGATGAATTGATGGTCGATCAAATCCTATTACTAGCAATGCAAAAGTGGGACCAGGGAAGGGATAGGATTGTAGAAAAGATTAATTAACTGGTAGGACAATAGGTTAGGGTTGTTGCTTGATTTGTGATATGCCGGTAGAGAAGTGTGGAAAGAATGGTCGGTAGCCATATGGCCACCACAAAATAGCCATATGGCTATTTTGTTTTTTGATAGGGAGGTCTATAGGGAGAGGAGAAGAATTTAGTTTAATAAGCCATGTTTTTTAAGCTTATAGCGAAAGGTGTCATACTTCATGCGTAGGAGAGAAGCGGCCTTTTTCTGGGTATTGTTGCTTTGCTCCATGGCCTGGTGAATGAAATTTTTTTCAAGTTCATCAATGTCAACTCCTTCCGGGGGCAGAATAAAGGAACCATGTGAAACTGATTCAGAATATGGCGTTTCACTACCGACAACCTCAGGAGGAAGATGCTGCGGTTCGATCATGGAGGGATTTTTGAGAACGACGAGGCGCTCCACCATGTTTTTGAGTTCCCGGACATTGCCGGGCCACTCATAATTGATCATCAACTCCTGACTGGCTGCGTTAAAGCCCTGAATGGTGTCTTTCATGTAACGCTGGTTATAGTGTGCGAGAAAATGTTCGGCCAGGGGCATGATGTCATCCTGACGTTTATGCAGGGGTGGGACTTGGAGGTGGAAAGTGTTTAATCGATAAAAGAGGTCGAGGCGAAAGTCTCCCTTGTCCACCAAAGCCTTAATATCCTGATTGGTGGTGGCAATAATCGTAACTGTAACTGGGATTTCTTCCTGCCCACCTACTCGTCTGATTCGCCGCTCTTCCAGGGCTCGCAGGAGTTTACTCTGCAACTCTACTTTCATCTCGGCTATTTCATCAAGGAGCAGACAGCCACCATCGGCGAGTTCAAAGAGCCCCTTCTTATCATGACTGGCATCGGTGAAGGTTCCTTTGCTATGACCAAAGAGTTCCGCCTCCAGAAGGGACTCTGGCAGGGCTGCGCAGTTGATACGGATAAGAGGGGTCTGGCTCCCGTTACTGAGGAGGTGATGGAGGTGGCCGGCCACTAACTCTTTACCTGTTCCAGATTCTCCGGTGACCAGCACTGTATCCACCCTGGCCTGGGCAATGGTTTGAATTTCATTAAATAGACTCTGGGTGGCAGGATCCTGGCCGATGAGTTGTTTATGGTTTCGATCTTGACAACGTTTGCGAAAATATCCCACTTCATGGCGAAGTTTTTCTTTTTCCAGTGCCCTGGCTACCACCAGAAGTACTTCGTCCATGTTAAAGGGTTTGGTGAGATAATCAATGGCCCCGAGTTTCATGGCCTTTACTGAGGTCTCCACTGTGTCATCCGCAGTGAGCATGATTACCTGGGTGGAGACATTCTGTTTTTTAATCTCGGCAAGAATTTCAAGACCACTTATCCCCGGAAGATTATTGTCAAGCATGGTGATATCCGGAACCCAATTGCTAATTTCGCTAATGATGTTTTTGGTAGTACTTTCATAGCGCACTGCATGTCCTGCATTTTTTAAAGCCCGTGCCAGCATGGAGCCGATGAATGTATCATCCTCAACAACAAAAATTCTGCCTTTAACTTGCATTTTCAGTTCCTCCGGAAATGGGCAGGGTGATAAGAAAAAGTGCCCCACCTTCTGGAGAGTTACTGGCGACGATAGTCCCGTGGTGCAGGTCTATAAGGGTTTTACAGGTGGCCAGGCCAAGACCGGATCCTTTTGCCTTGGTGGTAAAGAACGGTTTGAAAATATCGTCAAGAAGTGTTTCCTCAATGCCGCATCCTGTATCGGAAATTGCCACACTTATTGTCTCTGCGGTTGTGTTTGTTGTTATGACAACAGAGAGAGTCCCTCCTTCCGGCATGGCCGCTGTAGCGTTAAGAAAAAGATTGAGAAAGACCTGATAGAGATGGTTTGCATCAGCATTGATGATGGGTGAAATCTTCTCCTTGTCCCAGCATACTGTTACCTCTTGAGTCAGTATTGATGGAATGAAGAGAAGAGCCCGATCAATGATTTCCTGTAAGCCAACGCTGATAAATTGTGGGGGCTTGGGTCTGGCAAATTCAAGCATGTTTGTAAACAAACCTTCTATTCGGTCAACCTCCCTTACCACCTGAATGAGGATTTCCCGGTCTTCCTGAGCAACTGCCGATTCACTTGAGAGCACCTCCATAGCCGCTTTAATGCCAGCAAGTGGATTACGAACCTCATGAGCCAGAGTGGTTGCAATCTTGCCGCAGGTGACTAATTGTTCGCTACGTTGAAGTTGTAGCATCTGTGTTTTCAGGGAAGCGGACATGGCATTAAAAGAGTTTGCCAGTTCTCCAAATTCATATTTTAAGCCCAGGACCCGATAGTCAAAATCTCCTTGCTTGATTTTTTGGGTTGCAGTCAACAATCCTTGTAATGGCTTTGTGAAACTTCGAATCAGCATAAAGGATGTAAAAATTACCATAACCAGTCCACTACAGGTAATGATATAAAGTAGCCATTTGCTTTTTATGGCTAGATATCGAGCGACCTTGGTTTCACCGGTGAGCTGTTGCGATGATTTGGTAAAAAGATCCAGGCCATGGTCGTAAAGTTCATGGCCCATAATGAAGGCTTGAACATTCATGAGTTCGTGGTCTGGGTGATCGGTATGTTCAAATACTTGTTTCATGATATCCTGAAAAGCTACGCCTTTTTGAGAAAACGATTTGATCTTGTCGGCAACAGGCTGGGGATGATGACAGGTGGTGCAGGAGGAGGCTGTTTTGCCAAGGGCAACGATTTGGTTCAGCATTTCGTTGTTTTTGGTGTCACCATTGGTGCGGTGAAGAATCCCGTCATGCTGAACCTTTTTGACTTCCATGAGTACACGGGTGCAGTTACGATCCTTTTCGTAACGGCCTATAAGATCGTCAAGGCTGTTGATTGCCTGCTCAATATTGAAGATAACAAAAGTTGTTCCAAGGACAAGAATCAGGACAATGAGGGACAAAAGCGTGAGAAAACGTTTTTTCATGTGACAGGGTGACCTCGTGTCTTTATAGAGGGAGAAACGCTAATTGAACAGGTTTTGTTTCACAAATTATGCCTCGGTTGAGGGATAGGATGTTTCTAAATAGTAAATAAAACAATTTGGTTAACGTCGTGGCGAGGGGCCGTTTGATACCGCATAAAGATGTACCACTATGTCATAGTTGTAGCCGGGGAAATGTGAGAGGTCAAGGGAACCAGGTAAGGTATTATTATTTTTCCTCTCAGGGAGTGGCTTGAGGGAAGAGAGAACAGGAGATCTGTTTTTCTTTGAGGAGCGGGTTTATACGAAAAGTGGGCTTGGTGTGGTTCGTTTATCTGTTAGAATTGTGTAGGGGAGTGTTCGTCGTTTACTGGGGGAAGTGGAGGAGATTCCTCCTGGTTATCTAATTATGGAGGATTATCATTAAAAACAACATGATACTTTGCAACTGCCTCTTGAGTCCTGGAGTTGATAATTTTGAGAGAGATTGGAAAACTTTCTTTCTGGCTCTGTGATGATTTTGGACATTTTTTTAAAAATTTCCCGGCTTGATGCAATGCTATTCTCCCATCAAGCAATAGTAGCCCACCGATGACGCCTTCAACAACAAATGAAAGATCTTTTTCAATATTTTTAAGATGATTTGCCTGTTGGGGGGATATTCCGTTAAAAGATAAGGTTTTTATATCACGAGATATGGTTGGGGACGTTGTTGCTTCGACGTCGCCAAAATATTGAGTATTTAACCATGTACATTGAAGATAGGCAGGACCTGAACATTGTTCACACTGTTTGAATACCGATATCAGTTCTCCAAACTCCCCAATGATTTGTAAATTCAGTATCCTTTCTGCTGCACTGTATTCTACTTTTGTGTTTCCAATGTTTTGACATTTTATGGGGTCGCCACAAGGTAGCATATCGTCTTCAGGGAGGCTGTCATTCCACCAATTTATAATCTTGTACAACAAAATGTCATTGTTATTCACATGACATTTTTCAGAAATGAACGAATGTGCAGTTTCATTGCCAAAAGCTTCTTGAATAAGAGCGTGAAAGGATAAAAAAATAATAGTCAGGAAGAGGAATGTTTTCATTAAGCTATAGTAACATAATTTTCCGATTTGTGGGTTGGAAGAGAATGATGGTAGAGGATGTCTTCCACATTTTTAAGTTAAAGGAACACACCATGTTCCCACACTAAACACGGAAGAAAATCAATTGAATAATGTTTCATTCCTGCAAGTTCTGATGGTGTTTTTGGGTGAGGGGTTCACACTTACGGTAACGAGGGTTGCTTTTAAAGAGGTTAAAAGGTCATAGGATTGTTAAACAGTAATTGCCCTTTCCTGCGTTTCCCTTTAGATTCTTGCTCAGTTGATTTGAAGAGGTATTGCCGCAAACTGCTGATGTTTGAAATCGTAACCTTCTCAGTTACCACCAAGAATCTTATCCTTTAGGGCTAGATTCTTGCTCAGTTGATTTGAAGAGTTATTGCCGCAAACTGCTGATGTTTGAAATCGTAACCTTCTCAGTTACCACCAAGAATCTTATCCTTTAGGGCTAGATTCTTGCTCAGTTGATTTGAAGAGGTATTGCCGCAAACTGCTGATATTTGAAACCGTAACCTTCTCAGTTACCATCAAGAACCTTATACCCCTCAACGGGGTACTAAAAAATATCCTTTAGGGGTAGTCTAATTACCATGACGGAAAATAAGAACACAATCTACAGTCTCACGGCCAGCTGTGCGGCCGGTCTTGAGACACTGGTGAGCCAGGAAGTGCAGACCTTTGGCGGTACTGAGATTGAAAAGGCCAGGGGACTGGTGACCTGGCAGGGGGAGCTGGAATCTGCCTACCGAACCTGTCTCTGGTCGCGCTATGCCTCGCGTATCTTTCTCAAGCTTGCTGAGTTTCCGGCTCAGGATGAAGATGCACTCTACCAGGGAGCCCTGGAAGTGAACTGGGCGGAGCAGATGCGGGTGAGTGACAGTTTTGCCGTGGACTGCAGTATCAGCCAGTCAGCCATCAATCACAGCCGTTTTGCCGCCCTGCGGGTCAAAGATGCCCTGGTGGATCAGTTTCGCGAGCAATGCGGGGAGCGGCCCAGTGTGTCGGTTGAGCGACCTGACCTGAGAATTCGTCTGTATATCCATAAGGATCAGGCCACACTCTCTCTGGATCTTTCCGGTGAGAGTCTGCACCGGCGTGGATATCGCAGTGATGGCGGCAGTCTGGCCCCTCTGAAGGAGAGTCTGGCTGCGGCCATTGTTACCCTTGCCGGATGGACACCTGAGACAGCACAAGACACCATGCTTCTTGATCCCATGTGTGGTTCCGGAACATTGCTCATTGAAGGTGCCTTGATTTATGGTGACGCCGCCCCCGGTCTTTCCCGCAGCTATTTTGGATTTAATGGCTGGAAGGAGCATGATGCTGCACTTTGGTCACGACTGGTGGAAGAGGCTGTGCAGCGGGAGGAAGCCGGGCTTAATAGGGAGTGGCCTCTCATCCTTGGTTATGATGCGGACCCGCGTGCTGTCGCCGTTGCCAGAAAGAATATCGAGAACGCCGGTCTTGAGGATCGAATTGTAATCAAACAGAGCCAGCTGGCTCATCTCCGCCGCCCGGCAGGAAAAGGACTTCTGGTGGTTAATCCACCTTATGGAGAACGGCTGGCTGAAAAAGATGAGGCGGAACAACTGCACCGTGCCCTGGGGCGTATCTGCAAGCGGGAGCTGGATGGCTGGCAGCTTGGTATCTTTACCGCCAACCCGGACTTCGGCGATCGTATGGGGATCAAATGGGAGGAGACCCATCGCCTCTATAATGGCCCCATCAACTGTCGTCTTTTCTGTGGCCGGGCACAGGCGGAGGAAGAGCAGGAATTCTTGTGGACCATGGCCAGTGAGCAGGGACCGGCAGAGGCCGAGGAGTTTGGCAATCGGCTGCGCAAAAATTCGAAAAAAATAATGAAATGGGCCAAACGGCAGGGAGTGCGTTGTTTTCGTCTCTATGACCGGGACCTTCCTCATTATAATGTGTCGGTGGATATCTATGAAAAGTGGATTCTGGTCCAGGAATACGCAGCACCGGCAACTGTTGATGAGAAGATAGCTGCCCAGCGTTTTCAGCAGAGTCTGGCTCAGATCCGTCACCTCTTTGCAGTACGCCGGGACCGGGTTTTTCTTAAGACCAGAAGAAAACAAAAAGGCAAGGCCCAGTATCAGAAACAGGCGCAGCGTAAGAAGATGCATGTGGTGCGGGAGGGAGACTGTTTTCTTTTGGTCAATTTTACCGATTACCTGGATACCGGACTCTTTCTCGATCATCGCAGCATTCGTGCCAGGGTGGGACAAGAGGCGGCAGGAAAGCGTTTTCTCAATCTCTATGGCTATACCGGTTCAGCCACGGTCCATGCGGCTGTGGGTGGAGCGGAGACGACTACCACTGTGGATCTTTCAGCTAACTATCTGAGTTGGGCCAGGGCAAATCTGAGTCTCAATGGCTTTGGTGGTCTGGCCCATGAAACAGTGACGGCAGATTGTCTCCAGTGGCTGCAGGAGAACAGGGGAACATATGACCTGATCTTTGTTGATCCTCCCACCTTTTCCAATACCAAAAAACAGAGGCTGGTTTTTGATGTGCAGCGGGATCATAAGATGTTGCTGGAAAAAGCCATGAATCGCCTGGCCGATGACGGTCTTCTTCTCTTTTCAACCAATTTCAGGAGATTCCAGATGGATGAATCACTGGCTGAACGTTTTGCAATGCGCAATATCAGTCGGGATAGCATCCCGATGGATTTTGCACGAAACAGCCGAATCCATCAGTGTTGGGAAATACGTAGAAAATAGGTAACTATTCAGCAGCACTTAATCTTCGTCCATTTAGGTCTTCTCGAATAGCACTAGTATGCTTCGAAGTCCTAACTGAACGAATATAAAGCACTGCTAAACAGTTACAGAGCGGTTGTTCGCTAATTATTAGGCCTTAGCTGAATAGTTACGAAAATAGAAAAGAGGGAAACAGAGATGCTAAAAGATATTTCTCCCGCAGAAGTAAGAGAGCAGATTGAACAGGGAGAGACCTTTGTGGTCAATGTAGTCGCTTCCTGGTGCCCGGACTGTGTGGAGCGGCAACACCCTCATCTTCCCGGATTTGTAGAAAAGATGGAAAGAGCGGAGGTTCCGGTCTATCAATGTAGGGTGCAGGAGGAAAAACTGGTTTTCATCTCCAGTGCTCACGAAACCCTCACCAATGCTTTTGGTGGACACGGCTATCCGCGCACAGTCCTGGTGATCAAGGGAGTAGTTGAGGATTCCAGGGTTGAGGTCATGGATCCTCTTACTCTGGATATGTTGGCGACTGAATATATGGAAAGGGTTCGTTTAGCTTTTTCCTGAGGTATCTTCTTTCTTGGGTGGAAACTGCAGGAGCTTGCCTTCTTTTTTCGTGGGTGGCGGTCCACACTTTGTGCAGTTGCTACACCCTTTGTTCAGCATGGATTGAACCAGCTTGAGAAAGGTCGTTCTGCATGTGGGACAGAGTTGGAGAATGATTTCCTGGTAGATCTCGGCCAGGAGCTCCACCTCGTCTTTCCCGCTGATTTCGGACAGGGCCTGGGCAATGAGTTTGTCCGGATGCTTCAGGTCGGGGATGGTCTCATCTTTGCCGGCAATGATTTCTGTTCGGCAGTGATAAAAGAGTTCACCATCAGGGAGGGGAACACCGCAGGAATCGCAGTGTCTTTTGCCGATGTTGGGAATATCTGTCATATACTTTACATTCTGAGTTTTTTAATTTTTGGCTCGTATCCTAAAGAGCAAGGAGTTCCTGGGCGTTTTCACCAAGGATGGCGGTGACAAGTTTCGGGTCGAGCTGCAAAGTCTTCAGGCGGGCAATGCAATCTGCCTGATCATCCCAGGGTGAATCGCTTCCAAAGAGAAGGTACTCTGCCCGATGGCGGGTCAGCATTCGTATAGCCTGCTCTTTATGAAGATACTGGAGGGCAAAAGATATTTCCATGTAAATTTTTTTGCCGATGAGCATCTCTTCCACCTCGTCCCAGAGATGCCATCCTCCAAAGTGGGTGGTGATAAGGCGCAGATTGGGAAACTCTTGATGGAGGATGAGGATCTGAGCCGGGTCGGCACAGCGGATACGGGGGTAGGCAATGTCATATCCGCAATGGACCACAAGCAGCAGGCCGGTTTCGCTCAGGGCTTCATAAAAAGGGGTCAGTCTTTTTTCGCTCAGGAAGTAATTCTGGTAGTAGGGGTGCATTTTGATCCCGACAAAGCCTTTTCGGTGTACAGTGTAGACTTTTTCCACGCAATCTGGGTCATCAGGGTGGATAGAGGGCAGGGGAATCAGTCGCTCGCAGCGAATCTGGCTTGACCAGTCAAGAATGGAGTTAAATTGTTCGGGGCGGGTGGCAATGGAGCAGATGAGACTGCGATCAATCCCTGCCCGGTCCATAGAGGCCAGAAGGGAACTGCTGGTTCCGGAAGTGTTGGCCTTGATACCACCCTCCTTTTCCAATGCCGGAATGGCTTTGGCGGCCACATTGTCCGGAAAGGCGTGGGTATGAAAATCGATGATCATCTTTCTTTTTGCCGAAAAGGAGAGAGCCAGTGTTGATTCAGTTAGTCTAGCGCTGGTTCAATCTTGTAGATTGAACCATTCATTTATTATAAACGTCTCTTGTAATGTCAATGTCTGATTGAGGTATTAAACTTTGCGAACAATAGTAAGGAGCCGGCTACAATCCTGCTCCAGCAAAGACCATGGCACGCATTTATACTTGGAGACGCTCTTTTTGTACAGCTCTTGTGAAGAGAACCTGGTAAGGCTTGCTTTTTGTAAATTCGCCATGTCTCCTCTTATCTTTTGACAAATTGTCTTGATGCACTCTTTATCACCTGAAAACAAAAAAGGAAATCTGCTGCGCTTTTATCGATCCCCCCTATTTGATATTGGACAGTTTCTCCTGCTTATTGGCCTGATATTCTGGTTTTTTAACCGTTCCGTGCAGGAACTGGGATATCATTGGCAATGGTATCAGGTACCGCGCTATCTGTATGTATGGGATGAGACAGGTTTTATTGCCGGGCCACTGCTGCGTGGCCTGGGGGTGACTCTGGAAATATCGGCTATCAGTTTGCTCTTGGCCTTTGCCATCGGCATGCTCACTGCCTTGCTCCGTCTTTCTAATTCCATGCCCGGCCGTGTGCTTTCCCGGGTGTATCTGGAGGTGAGCCGTAACACGCCCCTCCTCATCCAGCTCTTTTTTATCTATTTTGTCATGGGACCTATCCTGGATTTGGACCGGTTTTGGGCTGCGGTGTTGTCTTTGAGTTTTTTTGAAGGTGCCTACGCCTCTGAGATTTTTCGATCAGGGATCGTTTCTGTGGAGAAGGGCCAGTGGGAGGCCTCACACAGTCTGGGCTTGAGTTTCAAGCATGCTTACCGATTTGTGGTCTTGCCCCAGGCCGTGCGTCGTATATTGCCACCCCTTGCCAGTCAAGCCATTTCCCTTATTAAAGATTCGGCCCTGGTCAGTACCATAGCTGTCTACGATTTGACCATGGAGGCCCAGGCCCTTATTTCCGAAACTTTTCTTACCTTTGAGCTCTGGTTTACCGTGGCCCTTATGTATTTTGTGATCACGATTTCTCTCTCCTTTCTGGTCTCTTATCTGGAGAAACGGATGGCCGTAGTTTGAGGATGAATTTGAAATTTAGCTTCATATACAATATGATACTGCTTACTCTGTATCATCTACTTACTCTCTGAACGAATCCACAAGGAGGAAAAATGAAAACAGTGAACAGGATCATCTTAGGCTTTACCCTAATGCTGGCAGTGATCATGGCAAGCGTTCCCGCCATGGCCGGAAAACTCCAGAATCAGCTCGTTGCAGAATCGACCCTGGACCAGGTTATGCGCCGGGGCGTATTGCGGGTGGGTATGGATACCTTTCTGCCTTGGGCCATAAAGGATAAAAAGGGTGAGCTGGTGGGATTTGAGATCGATGTGGCTCGCCGACTGGCAGAAGATATGGGAGTCAAGGTGGAGTTTGTCCCTACCAAGTGGGCTGGAATTATTCCAGCGCTCCTCACCGGCAAGTTTGACGTGATCATAGGAGGCATGGGAATCCAGACCAAACGTGCCCTCAAGGTTAATTTTTCCATTCCCTATGATTACTCCGGTATGGATATTGTTGCCCATAAGGAGAAAGCTGCGGGCTTTCATAGCCTGGAGGATTTTAATAAACCCGAAGTAGAGATAGCCTGTAAGCTGGGGACCACTGCTGTTACAGCTGCCAAAAAGTATATCCCCAATGCCAAATTAAGGCTTTTTGATGACGAGGCCCAAGCCTATCAGGAGCTGCGTAACGGCAATGTTTCTGCAGTGGTTGGAAATGCCCCAAGACCAGCGTATGAGGCGATAAATTATCCTGAAACCATGTTTCTCCCCCTGGAATCCAATTTTACTAAGGAGCCCATTGGCTTTGCCGTACGTAAGGGAGATCCTGATACATTGACCTTTTTCAATAACTGGATCACCATCGTCACCCATGAAGGCTGGCTGGAAGAGCGGCATCACTACTGGTTTGGTACCAGGGAGTGGGCTCATTTGGTTGAATAACGGTAAGAGTTCCCTGACATCCCAGGTAAGTGAGTATAATGATATTCAAATTATTGTATTCATTTACCCGGCCACTGGGAAAACCATGCAGCGCTCTATGTTACCGGGGGCTTTAGTCCTGTGATGAATGAGTCTGAATAAGGCGGTTGAGAAAGTAAAAGTATGACCGGTGTCTACCTTGTCAAAAAGAGGAGCAATATTCTCGATATTTTCGTGACAGCCGCCCTTCTTCTGTTTCTGGGTTATGTCACCTATCGGGTGAGTGTCGGACTTCATTACCGCTGGGACTGGGGAGTGATTCCGAACTATCTGCTGCGCTGGGATGCGGAGAAGGAGCGCTGGGTTGCCAATATACTCCTGGATGGTTTTTTTACCACTATCCGGCTCAGTATCTGGTCCATTCTTTTTGCTACCGGCATTGGGCTGGTGATGGGAATAGTACGGACACGGAAGCGTCTTTTTTTTCGTCTGGTGGGCCGCAGTTATGTGGAGCTGATCCGAAACATCCCACCCCTGGTTCTGATATTTATCTTCTACTTTTTTGTTTCTGATCAGCTGATGCTCCTGCTTGGAGTTGAAGATTTTATTCGCAGCAGAACAGAGATGAGCAACAGGTGGATAACCATTCTTGTCGCTCCGCCCGAGCTTTTTACCGCCTTTGTGGCCGGTGTGTTCACAGTGGCTCTTTTTCAAGGTGCTTATATTACCGAGATAGTCCGGGCCGGTATCCAGTCCATAGGGAAGGGACAATGGGAGGCTTCGGCAGCCCTGGGATTGACCTGGCTGCAGCAGATGCGCCTTATCATCCTTCCCCAGGCAGCCAGACGGGTATTACCACCTCTGGCCAATGAGTTGATTAACACCATTAAGTATTCCTCCATCGTTTCTATCATCTCTATCCAGGAACTCACCTTTCAGGGGATGCAGATAATGGCCTCCACTCAGCGCACCATAGAGGTGTGGCTGACTATCTCCCTTATGTATCTGCTGCTTTGTCTTTCCGTATCGCTCCTGGCCCGTCGTCTGGAAAATTCCATGGCCGAGAGTGTTTGATTGAAATCAGGATCCTCTCTCCATTGATTCCTTAGGTTGTTTTCCTTGTTCATACCTGCTACATTCCGCTCTGAAGTATGATTAGAGGACGATGGCGTATCTCTTCTAAACAGCCACTGTTCTCTTCCTGCTTTTTTCAATAGAGTGAAAAAGCAGAGCTGTTGGCAGGAATAATGACGGGAACTTCCCCTGGAGTTGATTATGTTGAGCACAGAATTTCTTATTACATCATTAGTGGTTGTTCTCCTTCCCGGCACCGGGGTTATTTATACTATATCCTCCGGTCTTTTTATGGGGTTACGAGCAAGTATTGCAGCAGCATGTGGCTGCACATTAGGAATTGTTCCCCATTTACTTGCCAGTATATTGGGATTATCGGCCATTCTTCACATGAGTGCACTTGCTTTTCAGTTGATAAAATATGCAGGTACTGCCTATCTCCTGTATCTTGCCTGGTCCATGTGGCGTGAAACCGGTTCACTGAAGTTTGATGAACAAGATCAAAAAAACAGTATGTTGCAGATTGCACTGAAAGGATTCTTAATTAATATACTCAACCCCAAACTCTCCATTTTCTTTTTGGCATTTCTCCCATTATTTGTTTCCCCGGATGCTTCATCACCCATGTTGCAAATGTTTCTCTTGAGTGCTGTTTTTATGATGATGACTCTCTGTATATTTATACTGTATGGAGCATCGGCCCATAGCGTGCGAATGCATGTGGTCAATTCGCCTAAGGTTATTCTTTGGCTGCAACGAACTTTTGCTGCCGTTTTTGCAGCACTTGGGGCCAAATTAGCGATGTCCGATCAATAAAGGATAAATAACGTTTGTTGAAAAACAGTTCGTGAAGACAGACAAGAGACGACTATGCATTACTCAAAAGTTTGCCTCCATACATTTGCTTATGTCCTGCCGCCCCGGATCTTGAGCTCTGAGGCCATTGAAGAACGATTGGCTCCTCTGTATCAACGCTTGAAACTCCCTCCCGGACGCCTGGGGTTGATGAGTGGTATTCGGGAGAGACGGCTGTGGGAAGCGGGTACCTTACCCAGTGAGGGAGCAGCACTGGCCGGACAGGAGGTTCTTACAAAGAGTGATCTGGATCCGGAATCTATTGAATGTCTTATCTTTACCTCGGTCTCCAGGGATATGATGGAACCGGCAACCGCCTCCTTTGTTCATAATCGCCTAGGATTGTCGGAAGATTGTCTGCTCTTTGATCTCTCCAATGCCTGTCTGGGATTCCTTGACGGGATGGTCATGTTGGCCAATATGATTGAACTGGGACAGGTACGAAACGGGTTGATTGTTGCCGGTGAGACCGCTGAAGAGCTGGTTGAATCCACTATCCAGGCCCTGCTTGCAGATGAAGGGCTGAGCAGAAAGGCAATTAAACCTGCCTTTGCCTCCCTCACCATTGGTTCTGGGGCGGTTGCTTTATATATGTGCAGCCTGCGGCCGACAATGGACAGGCCACGCCTTATTAATGGGGCCTGGAAGACCAACACCAGACATTCCGATCTCTGCCAGGGAGCACAGAACGGCACTGAAACAACCCTGATGAACACCAACTCTGAGGAACTGTTGCGCAGGGGGGTGGAGACTGCCCACTTAACCTGGCAGGAGTTTTCTTCCATAGCGGGATGGAGCGCTGATAATATCGACCGGTTTTTCTGTCATCAAGTGGGTACGGCTCACGCCCGGTTGCTTTTTGATACCTTGGGGCTGGATTCGGAAAAGAATTTTGAGACTCTCCAGCTTCTTGGTAATGTGGGCTCTGTTTCAGCGCCGATTACCATGGCCATGGCCATGGAGCAGGGCTGCTTTTATCATGGTGAAAAGGCTGCTTTGCTCGGTATCGGCAGTGGTATTAATTGTCTTATGCTGGGAATTGAATGGTAGTAACTGGCCAGCAGCACCCCATCTGCACACGCTCAGGCCGGACCATATAGGTCAGACTATAATGGCCTGGCCTGAGCATGCACATATGGATCACTGCTGACCAGTTACGTGTAAATAATAAAAAGCGAATGAGGGGACCATGAAAGCTGTACTGACCGAGGAGCAGGGAGAGGTCTTGCTGCGTCTTGCCAGGCAGGCCATTGGAGAAGTACTTGGGGTTGAAGAGGGGGTGACACTTCCTCTGGAGCCTGGGTTTGACGTCGAATGTGGGACCTTTGTCACTCTCAAGATAGGCGGGGCCTTGCGTGGGTGTATCGGTAACATTATGGCGGATGGATCTGTTGCTGAGGGCATAAAACGAAATGCCGAGAATGCAGCCTTTCATGATTCTCGGTTTTCTCCGCTTACTGTGGAAGAGCTGGCAAAGGTGCATATTGATATTTCTATCCTCAGTCAACCCCAGTCTCTGGACTACAGTGACGGAGAGGATCTTATTGCAAAATTACGGCCGGGGATTGATGGGGTGATTGTGCGTCTGGGCATGGCCGGAGCCACGTTTCTCCCTCAGGTCTGGGAGCAGTTGCCGGATCCACAGCTTTTTCTTGGACATCTTTGCCAAAAGGCAGGTCTTGCAGCAACGGCCTGGCGTGATTCCCATCCGGAGATCGATATCTATCAGGTGCAATGTTTTGAAGAGGAAAAGTCATGAAAGAGGTTATGCTCAGTGAACAGTTGAGCGAGGAGATCCGCACAATTTATGAAGAGATGGAAAGTGGGTATGATACGGTAGCAAAATCTTTGAACTTCAGTTGTGACGGCTGTCCGGATAACTGTTGTGACTCCTATTTTCTGCATCATACTTATACTGAGTGGAGCTATCTCTGGCAGGGGGTTCGCCTGAATTCGGAAGCAAAACAGGCAGAAATGATGGAGCGGGCAAGGGCGTATATCCTGGCCTGTGAAAAAGCTGAAGCAAGAGGAGAGCGGCCTCAGGTTATGTGTCCTCTGAATGATGATGGGCGTTGTATTCTGTATGTTCACCGTCTCATGGTCTGCAGGACGCATGGAGTGCCTGCCTCGATGCGTCGGCCGGATGGACAGCAGCTCAACTTCCCCGGTTGTTTCCGTTGTCAGAAGATTGTAAAGAAAAAATTTGTCCACGATTCTGAAGCCCCCCATATGGAGCGAACCCCTCTTCTGCAGCGGCTGGTTGCTGTTGAGCGGGAATTGATGGGAGAAATGCTGCATCTCTATCCCAGAGTCAAGTTGACCATTGCTCAGATGCTGGTTGCAGGACCTCCCACTATCCCAACTCCACACTGTGAACGGAGCAGGAAGTAAAAAATAAATCATAATTCAACAGACTCATGTATAATCCAGGAGAAGAGATCGTTCAGATTGTTGATCGTGAGAACCGGGAACTGGATGCATTGCCTCGGCGTATCATGCGACAGCAGGGCCTTATTCATCGTGCTGCATATATCCTTGTTTTCAATGAGAAGAAGGAACTCTTCCTCCAGAAACGGACAGCCACTAAGGATCTGTATCCATCCTGCTGGGATGTAGCAGCCGGAGGTGTGGTCCTGGCAGGTGAATCCTACGAGGAATCTGCCGAGAGAGAACTGGCAGAGGAGTTGGGTGTCAGCGGGGTAACGTGTTGTCCTCTTTTTGATCAATATTTTGAAGAAGAGGATAATCGGGTTTGGGGCAGGGTGTTTTCCTGTACCCATAATGGCCCCTTCCGCTTGCAGGAGGAAGAGGTTGCGTATGGAATTTTCATGGATGTCCCTGCCATTTTTGAGTTGAGTAGAAAAGATCCCTTTACACCGGATGGTATTGATATCCTGCGTAAAGTATCTCAGGGATAACCCATTACAGTGCCTCATTTTCATCCGATCGGGGATGTCGAGTGTCGCATCAACGCAGCACTGTCGCACTTTGCTTGTTCTTTGCCGCAATAAAGCAGGCACTGAAATTACTTGTAATATTATGTCATCGCATCATTGACGAGACATTAGAGATAAATGAGATGAAGAAAAAACAGGTCAGGCGACTGGCGAGAAAAAAGAGAATTTTTGCAGGAGCTGGAAGAAAGAAACAACGCTTTTCCAAGGGAAGTGGTGTCATTTCCACGGCTTTCAGTATTCCAATACCGGACAAGGCAGTTGGAGAAGAAATCCGGATTCAAGCCCCTGCAGACACCCCTGTACAGGGTGAAAAAAGAGGCAGACGAAGAAGACCCAAGCATTCCGGAAAGAGAACTGAAAAGTGGAGTGTGGAAGATTTTGCTGTGGATCCGGTGATTGATAAGTCCCGTTTCCATGATTTTGATCTTCCTGTCTCTCTCATGCATGGTATCGCTGATCTTGATTTTAAATATTGCACTCCCATCCAGAAAAAGTCTCTTCCTGATGTCTTGAATGGCAAGGATCTTATCGGTAAAGCCAGTACAGGAACTGGGAAAAGTGCAGTTTTTCTTATTGGGATTTTTGCTCGATTACTCCGGGAGAGACATACGGAGCGACGTAAGGGGTGGCCCCGGGCCCTTATTATCGCCCCCACTCGAGAGCTGGTGATCCAGATTGCCAAGGACGCCAGGGACATCGGCAAGTATCTCCCCCTACGCGTGGCAGAGGCTTATGGGGGAACTGACTACGAACGGCAGATGCGCAATATCAGTGAGAGGCCAGTGGATATTCTGGTGGCCACTCCCGGTCGTCTTCTCGATTTTTCGCGAAAGCGCGTGGTTCAGCTCAAACAGGCGGGTATCATGGTGATCGACGAGGCGGATCGGATGTTGGACATGGGGTTTATCCCGGACGTGCGTTCCATCATTTATAAGACACGGCCTAAGGAACAACGGCAGACCATGCTTTTTTCTGCCACCCTCACCGATGATGTTAAACGCTTGGCCTCTCAATGGTGCATCAATCCTGTTTCTGTGGAAACTGAGACCGAGCAGGTGGCAGTGGAAACGGTGCAGCAGATTGTCTATATGACGACCAAAGAGCAAAAGTACCTGGTTCTCTACAATCTTATTACCAGTGAGAAGCATGAGCGGATTATCGTCTTTGCCAATATGAAGAGAGATGTAAAAAGGCTGTATGATAGGCTGAGCAGGGATGGTGTCAACTGTTCGCTGCTCTCGGGTGACGTCCCTCAGCAGAAGAGAACGGCTCGTCTCGAAAGCTTTCGCAGTGGACGCGTCCAGGTCATGATCGCCACAGATGTGGCAGGGAGGGGGATTCATATCGGTGGCGTCAGCCATGTGGTCAACTACACCCTGCCCTATGAGCCGGAAGATTATGTCCACCGTATCGGACGCACGGGCCGAGCAGGAGCAGCAGGGATCTCGATCAGCTTTGCCGACGAAGAAAGCTCATTTTATCTCATGGATATTGAAGAATATATCGGACAGCCAATGCCTTGTGTACAGCCTGCCGAATCACTGCTTCGACCTGTCCCGCGGAAAAAGTAAAGAAAGTTTTCTTTTCTCTGTAGGTGCTGATTTATTCGCGAACAGGGCCTGGTGCAGTCCCCTTGTACTGGTTTAATCTTACAGGTTGAGTTTTGTGTGTGTGGTATTAACGGCTGAAATCGCCCCTCCATACAGAAGTAAATCACTCGTCAATATCAGTGCGCGCTTTCCCCATTACTCCACGTTGAGCATGTATCGTTTATTTGTCCTTGTTCAGCGGCAGGCCGAACCTGTCCTGGCCTAGGAGGTGAATGGCATCGTCAGCAAAGAGGGAGAGGAAACTCTCGTCTGCCAGATTGCAGCGAAATCCCTGGCAGGAGAGGGGGCGGTAGTGGTAGATCTTGCAATAGAATAAGCCATTTCGTTGTTCCAGAAAGATACAGCCCTTGTCATCAGGGTGGATCATGTAGATCTTTCCCAGCTTCTTGTTTTCTGCGATGAGTTGACTCATGGTTTTTTCCCTGAGTTCTTTCAGGGTGGCATTCACCCCCACATGGCCTCCCATCTTTTTGATAAATTCTATCTCATCCCCCTGAAGCAGGACCTTTTTATATTTTTTACAGCAGGTTCCACATTGTCGGCATTCTTGCAGGATGGTCTTCAGGGTGGCGTTGTCGAGGTCTGTGGGTTTCATGGTTATCGATTAGGTGATATTTTATGCTACCGGCGTATCAAATTGCCCAATATTGGTGAATAGGGTGGTCGTGCAGGAGTTTTTCCGCACGCGGCACCGGAAAAATTCCCGGTCTGAGAAACTCTTTCTGCAGGAGGGCATCAATACTGGTCACCACTGAGGCCTCAAGAGAAACAGCGTTGTAGCCGCCTTCCATGATATAGAGCAGCCGGTTTTCACAGCTTTCAGAGGCATGCTGTCGCAGGATATGGGTGATCAGGCCATACCACTGGGTGCTCAGGAGTGTTTTACTGATGCTATCATCAATGTGGGCATCATAACCGGCGGATACCAGGATGAACTGAGGCAGGTACTGTTCCACCAGTCCCTGCAGCATGCGACCGAGGAGATAGGTATATTCCGGGTCACCAAATTGGGGGTGCACAGGGATGTTCACGGTATAGCCCAATCCCTCTCCGTCTCCCAGTTCTTCAGGCGTGCCGCTGAAAGGAAAGATCCCCTTCTCATGGATCGAGAAAAACAGGACCTCATTTGTGTCGTAAAAGATTTCCTGGGTGCCGTTGCCATGGTGGACATCAAAATCGAGGATAAGGATGCGGCTCAGGCCATACTGTCGGCGCAGATATTCTGCGGTCAGGGCAATGTTATTGAAGATGCAAAATCCCATGCCCCTTCCCGGCGTGGCGTGATGGCCGGGAGGGCGGACCAGGGCAAAGCCGTAATCGATTTCTCCGGCCATGATACGGTCAGCCAGGTTCAGGCAGCCGCCTGCAGCCAGCCGGGCAGTGGGGAGAGAGTCATCCATCAGGTAGGTGTCACGGTCATAGGAGTAGTGATCTTCTTTTACCGCATGTTCCCGCAACTGTTCCACATAGAATGCGGAGTGCGTCATCATTATTTCGTCATGGGTTGCCTCTCGCGGCTGGATGTGGCTGATGGATCTAGTATCTTTTTGCTGCTGCAGCAGCAGGTGCAGGTGTTGGTAGAGATTGCGTACTCGATCTGGGCTTTCCGGTGTTGGTGTGGGGATGAAGTGGTGGAGATACCTGTTGTCAAAGACCAGGCCGAGTTTATTCATAATGGTATTGGTAGATAGGGTGAGACTTGTATTGTTGAGCGGTCAAGCGTAAGAGGTGGCCTGTTCTTTTTTCTCGCTGGTCGTCATAGACCAGGGATTCGATGAGTTCAAATCCCAGTTTTTTTGCACAGCGCAACTGAGCAGTGTTGTTGATGTCGGTATATATCTCAATGGCTTCCACCGGAAGTCGATCAAGGATGTATATAATGAGTGATTTTTGTATTTCGGTCCCATAGCCCTTGCCTCGCTCTTCCGGGATGGCTACTTTCAGGGCCATAGTGGCCGTATTGTGTTTGCCGGTGGGGTGCCAGTAGTGGGCTGTACCGATGGGTCGCCCGTCCTCTTTTCGTTCCACGATAAACATCTTTTCCAGGTCACTCCAGAAGACACCGGAACGGATTTGCTCACGCATCTGTTCAGTGTTATAGCTTTCAGGAGTCAGATACCCACCGCAGGCAGCTTTCGTCTGACTCCAGGCTACAATTTCTGGAAGATGTTCCTCCTGGACCCTTCGCAGGGCCAGCCTGTTGGTAAAAAGCTGATTACCATAAAGACTCATAGCTTTTCTCCCGGAGTTACTGTGGTCGAACCGGAAAAAGCAGTCGACCACGGTAACTCGTCCTTTTTATGATACGTTGACGGTTGTGTTCAGTTCCTTGCTTGAGGATTCTAGTTTGTGCAGTGCTTCGATGGTACTGTTAATGGAGAAGTTGATCGCCTTGGTGGATTCCTGATTTTCGTGGGAGGAGCTGACCACACTCTCAAGCTGTTCTTTGACGGCTTGTCCGTTATCACTGAGGATCCCCGCCTTTTTATCCAGTTCGTCAACGGAACCGGAGATGGTGACAATGCCGGTGGAGATCTTTTCCATGGCTTCCAGTGCTGTCTGGATAACCTCACTGCCGTCACCGAGCATCTTCATACCGTCCTTCATGGCGACTATGGTTTCTTTGGATTCGTGTTCTACTTTTTTGACGATATTGGCGATGTCCACAGCCGATTTGGACGAATTTTCGGCAAGTTTACGGATCTCATCGGCTACCACGGCAAAGCCGCGGCCTGCATCTCCTGCCCGAGCGGCTTCAATGGCGGCATTAAAGGCCAGAAGGTTGGTCTGCGAGGCAATCTCTTTGATGATGTCCACAAAGCCGCCGATTCGTTCAAGCTGGCTCACCAGATTGGCCACCATCTGGTTGGAGCTTTCCATGGATTCGTTGATGGCTCCCATCTTTTTTTCGGCATCGGCTCCGGCCTTCTTACCCTGTTCTGCATCTCCGGCCACGTTGGTCGCCATTTCACTGGATTTGGTGGTGAGATCCACCATCTCATGGGCAAAGCCGAGCATGCCGTCTACGGTGGAGGATGACTGATCCAGCAGGTTGACCTCTTTTTCAATGAGTTCATTGATAGATTCCATATTATTGGTTGCCTCATCCATTTTCACAAGGGAGTCGGAGACCAAGGATGAAATCATGGCTTCTACCTCTGAGGAAGCTTCGTTGATCAAGCGTTCCGTTTCAGCTTCTGCTGTCACATCCATCGTGTACTCCAGCCCACCTTTGACATTGCCCTTGGCATCCTTGATGGAGATACTGGTGACCTTGACCGGGATATCCTTGTTGTTGATATGGGCGATGCTCTGTTCTGTTATTGTTGTGTTTTCGCTAATGGCCCGTCGGACCCCGCATTTTTCGGTTTCACAGTGGTCTGTACCGAAGAGCTCCCAGCATTTTTTGCCCTGGGCCTCTTCTACACTCATTCCGGCCATAGCGGCACCGGCCGGGTTGATATAGGTTATGTTGTAATTCAGGTCCACGGCATGGATAGGATTGGGGATGACATTGAGATTTTCAATCTTTTCGTTGGCCTCCTGGCGCTGTCTGACTTCTTCTGTGATGTCGAGGACAAATTCCAGTGCTCCTTTGATATTTCCTTTGGCATCCTTGATGGGTGCACCGGTGTACTTGATGGGAATGATGACACCGTCTGATGGTCTGGCAATGGTCTCTTCGCTGATGACATTGTCTTCACGCATGGCGCGACCTACAGCACATTTTTCCGTTTGGCAGTGGGAGGTTTTAAAGAGTTCGTAGCATTTTTTGCCAATAACTTCGTCGGGGGTGAGTCCTACGATTCCTGCCCCGGCCGGGTTCATGAAAGTGACATTGAAATCCGTGTCCACGGACATTATGGGGGTGGGAATGGCGTTGAGATTTTCGATCTTCTCGTTGGCCGCCTGTTTCTGTTGAGCCTCCTCGGTGATATCAAGGATGTATTCCAGTGCTCCTTTGATGTTTCCTTTGGCATCTTTGATGGGAGAGGCCGTGTACTTGATGGGGACAATCACCCCTTCAGCAGGCCTGGCAATGGTGTGGTCGGTGACCACGGAATCAGTCTGCATGGCCCTGGCACAGGCACATCTCTCTGTCTGGCAGTGCGGTGTCTTGAAAAGGTCGTAGCACTTCTTGCCCACCACCTCGTCTGGAGTCATTCCGGCCACCGCAGCTCCTGCCGGGTTCATGAAGGTGATGCTGAAGTCGGTGTCAATGGACATAATCGGGGTCGGTATTGTGTTGAGATTGTTGATTTTTTCTTCAGCAACCTGTTTTTGCTGTGCCTCTTCCGTGACATCGATAATATATTCCAGCGCGCCCTTGATGTTTCCCTTTGCATCCTTGATGGGAGAGGCGGTGTATTTGATGGGGACAATCACGCCCTCAGCAGGTCTGGCAATGGTATGGGCTGTGACTACGGAATCCGTCTTCATGGCCCTGGCACAGGCACATTGCTCTGTCTGGCAATGCGGTGTCTTAAAGAGATCGTAGCACTTCTTGCCCACCACCTCGTCCGGGGTCATCCCTGCCACGGCAGCCCCTGCCGGGTTCATGAAGGTGACGCTGAAGTCTGTATCAATGGACATGATGGGTGTGGGAATGGTGTTAAGGTTGTTGATTTTTTCCTCAGCAATCTGCTTTTGTTTGTTTTCCTCGGTGACATCAAGGATGTATTCCAGTGCGCCTTTGATGTTTCCCTTGGCATCCTTTATGGGAGAGGCGGTGTATTTGATGGGGATGATAACGCCTTCAGCCGGCCTGGCAATGGTCTGGGCAGTGATCACGGAATCTGTCTTCATGGCTCTGGCACAGGCGCATTTTTCTGTCTTGCAATGGGGTGTTTTGAAGAGGTCGAAACACTTTTTGCCCACCACTTCATCAGGGGTCATTCCGGCCACAGCTGCTCCTGCCGGGTTCATGAAGGTGATGTTGAACTTGTCATCAATCTCCATGATGGGAGTGGGAATCACGTTGAGATCCGTTTGCATCTGCTGCAGTTTGGATTGCAGCTCCTTGACCATGGTGATATTTCTCATGGAGACCAGAGTGGTGCCATTTTCAGGCATGGGGGTTGCTTTGGAGTGGTACCAGCTCACAGCCTTGCCGTTTGACTTGTGAAGGACCTCTGCCTCGGCACCTTTTTTCAGGCGCTTGGCCTTGGTCACTGGACAATTTTTGGTTCCGCAAAGTTGCGAGGGGCAACACTCTTCACAGGTGAGTTTTCCAATGACCTTGTCTGCTTTGAGATTGAATTCCTGTAAAAAAGCATCGTTGGCCCAGGTGATGACCGTGTCCTCATTGACAAGATAACTGGGTTCCGTTAACAGGGAAAATTGAGAATCTTCAACTTTTGCTTGTTTGGCTGAAACATTGACCATACTAATCTCCTTTTTCGTTCTCTGTTTACAGAGCCGTTTGTTCTTCAATCTCCTCGCCTTGTTGTTTTGTATCAGTGGGAGATACATTCTGGCGCAGATGATTATTGATTAGGTTGCGGGTGTTGATAACCAGGACATGCTCTTTAGTTTTTTGTTCACCAATAAATTCAATGAGATGGTCCAAGGTATCTTTTTTGGGCTGTAGCTGTGGATTTAATGATGGAGTGGAGTGAAACTGTTCCTGTTTGTAAATGGTGACAATATTGTCTACCAGCAGTCCAATAACGTGGTCACCGTCGCGACAGATGATCAATCTGGAGTTGTTTTCCTCTTCCTCTTGCTCCGGATAACCATAAAATTGGCGAAGATTGATCACTGGAATGATTTTTCCCCGCAAGTTAAGGACTTCGGAATCAAACCCCTTTGCTCCGGGTATGGGCATAAGCGTGTTGCGCTCTATGATCTCTTGTACGTCTTTCAGTTCTATGGCAAAAAATTTTCCAATGGAAAAGATGAGATAGCAGTTTTCGGTAATCAGGTGCCTGGCTTCAGCAACAACCGTCTCTTCTTTCTCTTCTCTGTCGGTCTTGATTTTGGCCATGGACTCGAGCTGTTCCATATGGTTAGAGACCAGGTGTACCACATCAAGAAGTATGATGTTGCGGCCGGATGTTGGTTCGTAAATACCTGTCACGGATTGTTCTTCCAGTGCAGGCATGGGAAGAATCTCTTCGTTGACCACGGTGAGGATCTCACATATTTCGTCAATGATCATGCCAAAGTTGAGGGAATCTATGGCCATGATCAGAATGCGGCTTAATTCTCCATATTCTTCTGCAGAACTCCCACCGTTGAGCAAGGCACCTGCACTCATAACCGGAATGGTCAATCCCCTTAACTGCAGGGCCCCTTCCAGGCAACCGTTTTTGAAAACCTCATCGATGTCGGTGAGGAAGGTGAGCTCTCGTGAATTTTCCACCGGGATCCCATATTCTCGGTTACCCGAAGAAAAAATTACATATCTGGAATAGGTCCGGCTTTCAGAGATCTGGTCTTCGGAGCTGACGGGCTGGTCACTAAACAGGCTGTTGTCGTGAAAGAGTCTGTTCAGGTCGAGGACTTCAATGGTCCGATGTTCTTGGTGCAGGGAAATCAGATCGGAAATGACAGAGTCTTCGGACTGCAGAGCGGGCTGAACGGGAATGAGTTGAGACTCTTCTACTCGCAGGACTTCTCGGATGTCATCAAAGAGGAGGCCGAATTGTTGGTTTGCCAGCATGACCACTGCAATCTTGGCATCTCTGTCATACTCTGACTTGGCCAGGCCCAGCCTTTTTTTCAGGTTGAGCACTGGGATGACTGCATTGCGAAGATGCATGATTCCCTCAAGAAAGGGAATGCTGGCCGGCAGGGGCTGGATATTTTCGGTGATGGGTGTTGCTTCAGTTACATTCTCTGCCGCAATGGCAATTTCCAGTCCCAGGTCCCGATCCAGGATAAATGATGCAAAAAGCTGTTCTGCCATAAGCACTTGTCTCCTGTGTAGAGTAGTGCCGATACAATCACGATGATAGCTGAGTGATTAGTATCGGGACGTAAAATAGCTGAAGATCAACTGTGCGGTACTTTAAAGCAATGTTTCAAGTCACCTCCATCTGTTTAGCAGTCACTCTGACCAATGATACAATCACCATATTGTGGTAGAAGTGATACATTCTGCCTAGCCCTTTTCGTGGGACAGATTATGCTGACCACGACCTATCCAATTAAAATAACGTCCTTCTATTAAAAATCTTATCACCAGCAAACCAAGATGTCCTAACGAAATCGTAACAAAACCCTAACAAAGTGAGGATTATATCCGGAAATGTTGTATTATATTAATAGGTTCGGATTGAAAAAAAAGTTGGGTCAGAAAGACCCGAGAAAAGAGAGGGGGCGGAAGAGGGAATTACAGTTCTGTTGTTAATGTGGTACCATGTGGTATTGTGTGGGGGACTTGATTGTCACATGGTACCACATGGCTGATTATTCCAACCAGCGACTGAACTCTTTTGTCTCTGATCGTTCTGTACGATACGCATTAACAGGAGAGTCCATATCCGGGTATCCGACGGAGAGGCCGAGGATCAGCCGTTTGGAGGTCGGGATGCCAAGGAATTCTTTGACCTCTGGTGCATAATCGGTGGCAAAGGCCTGGGGAACTGTGGCCAGTCCTTTGGCATGGGCCGTTAGCATCAGGCTCTGGGCAAAGATCCCGAGGTCAAAGAGAGACCATTGGCTGAGCGAAGCGTCTTGGAAGAGGTAGATGGCGTGCGGCGCATAATAGAAGTTGAAGTTGGCCTTTTTGGCCTTGATTATGGTTTCAGGTGCTGCCAGATCGATACCGGTGAGTTCTTTTCGTTTGGCAAAGAGATAGTCGATACGGTTGGCCTCGGCTTCGGGCCAGGAAATAGGTGCTGCGATATCAGGGGTGTTTTCTTTGCCATCCTCCAGGAGGCCGACCAGCATTTTTGAGAGCCCTTTCTTTTTCTCACCGGAAAGGATGATCACTTCCCAGGGCTGGGAGTTTTTGTAGGAGGGACTCCAGCGGGCAATGTCGATTAGTTCTTCCAGCTCTTCTCTGGGCACTGGTTCCGAGGTGAATTTTCTTATGCTTCTCCGGCTCTTGATGCATTCCAGGGTATCCATAGTAAACTCCATGGCAAAATGTTTTGGGGCTGTGAGTGTATCTGTTGAGGCTTTGGATGATATGGAATAGTATAACTGGCTGCAAAGAGAATGCAACTGCTACCTTTTTGGGTCGGTAGAGAAGAAAAGAGAGAGAAAAAGGAGAGAGATGATCAGTCATTACCAGGATGTTTCATCTTATGTCACTCGAGACGGTTCCACCATTCGAGAACTGATTCATCCCAACTGTCACGGCCCAGGAAATCAGAGCCTGGCCGAGGCAAGGGTTGCGCCCGGCTGTTCAACTTTGCTGCATAGTCACAACGAGTCGGAAGAGATCTATCATATTACTGCCGGTCATGCCCGTATGACTCTGGGGAGCGAAGAGTTTCTCCTTGCACCAGGAGACAGTGTCCGTATTGTTCCCGGAACACCCCATTGCCTGCTGAATGTTGGGGTGGATGAGCTTTGTGTTCTTTGTTGCTGTTCTCCTCCGTACAGCCATGAGGATACCGTATTGATGGCTCCGGCACCTGCGTGAATGCAGTTTTGCTGGAGGCGTGGAGAGATTGGCGCAGCAGGAGTCGTTACCGTGAGGTTTCCGGGGTCTGTATACCCCTGGTGACTGGCATGGCCGCCACCACGGTCATGGAATTTACCGATCGCATTTTTCTCTCCCATTACAGTGTGGATGCTATCTCTGCAGTGGTTCCGGCCGGAGTCACTGCCTTTCTCCTCCTCTGTTTTCTGGGCGGGGTTTCAGGTTATGTCTCTGTTTTTATAGCTCAGTATTATGGATCTGGAAGGCCTGAGAAAATAGGGTCTGCACTCTGGCAAGGTCTTTTTTTCACCCTTCTCTCCGGTCTCTTTCTCTGTCTTTTCGCTTTGTTTGCCACTACTCTTCTGTTCACTCTGGTCGGTCACAGTCCATCCGTTCGCATTCAGGAAGAACTCTATTTCCGGATTCTCTGCTATGGCGGTGTACTTCATGTGGCCACCCAGACCTTTTCCGGGTTTTTTACCGGCAGGGGACAGACCAGGCCTGTTATGCTGGCCAATATCGTGGGAATGGCGGTCAACATTCCCCTGGATTACGGACTCATTAATGGAGTATGGGGATTCCCGGAACTGGGAATCCGCGGTGCCGGTATAGCCACTGTTGTTTCCTGGGGCGTGACAGTTATATTTCTGGTTTTGCCCACCTTTTCCAAGCGGTTACGGATTGATTTCAGGCTGATCGAGTCCATGGCGCTGGACCGGGAGATTTTTGGCCGTCTCCTCAGGTATGGTGTCCCTGGTGCCCTGCAGTTCAGTCTGGATATCTTTGCTTTCACCTTCTTTATCCTTATGGTTGGGCGGATGGGTACCGTTCCCCTTGCTGCCTCCAATATCGTGATTTCCATCAGTTCCCTCGCCTTTATGCCTGCCCTTGGTTTTTCTTACGGAATCAGCAGCATGGCAGGATATGCCCTGGGTAGGGGCAGGCCGGATGAGGCACGGGCAGCAGCCTGGAGCGGGATTCATATCCTTCTGGCCTATACCCTGCTCCTGGATATTCTCTTTCTTGTCAGTCCGGAATGGATTGTTTCCGCCTTCATCCACAGCAGTGATAGTGGTCAATATGAAGAGATTTCGCAAATGGCCTCGAAACTCCTGGGCTTGGTGGCCGCTTATATCCTGTTGGATGCTTTTTATATGATCTTTGCGGCAGTGCTCAAAGGGGCCGGAGATACCCGCTTTCTGCTCTGGGCAATTTCGGGGGCATCAATGGGATGTATGATTATTCCCCTTTTTCTTGGCATTAATTATATGGGAATGGGGATTTATGCGGCCTGGTCCTGTATTGTCGGGTTCATTGCTACCCTCTGTCTTCTGGTATCCAGGCGCTATGGGGCAGGCAAGTGGGAGAAGATGCTGGTGATAGAGAAGAGTTGATACCTTTTTCCCGGCGCAATCAAGAATTGGCTCAGTGGCTCTCCTTGCTTATGTCCCGGTGGAAATGGTCCACTGTATCAAATTTTTCGCGAAGAAGCGGGGCAAGGGCTTCAGTTATGGCCACAGAGCGGTGATGACCGCCGGTGCAGCCGATACCGATTCGGAGTTCTTTTTTGCCAGTTCGCTGGTGCTGTTCGGCAAAAAAGCCAATCACCCGCAGCAGGTGTTGCAGACACTCTTTCCCTGATTCATTGCTCAAGACATAGTCGGCAATGGATGGTTCCAGGCCGGTAAAGGAACGTAGCGTTTCTACGTGATAAGGGTTGGCCAGAAAGCGCACATCAAAGAGCAGGTTTACATCCTGAGGCGGATCATATTTGTAGCCAAAGGAGAAGATGGTGATGGGGAAAGAGCCGTGTGCAGGGGTCATGTATTTACTTCCAGCAGTTCATTACCGTTGAAGATCACTTTGACCGGGCAGTTGTCCATCTGGTTAAGCGCCACAAATTTCAGGATGTTTTCCACTCCGTTGCCATCAAGGCTGTCGATGACGATGATAATTTTAACAATAAAGGCACCAAACTGGATGACCTCTTCCAGGGCTCGTATAAGCTGACTGCCTGAGGAGACCACGTCACCCACCAAGGCTACCCGATCTCCTGCCTTGATCCTGGACTCCAGCCACTTGGGATCCTGGATATTCCCTTCTTTGCGAATGGAGTCACGGATATAAAATACACCGATCTCTTTGAGAAAGGCTGCCCGGCAGAGGACGGAGAGGATGGGATGGCCGGGTCCGCCCAGGGCACAGATATTCAGGTCTTTGATTTCTTCATAGATAAGTTCGCCGGTCAGTTTGATTCCCTGGTGTTTGAGGGAGATCTGAAAGAAATCGAAGTAATTTGAGACAATTTTTGACGGAGTGCGAAAATGGCCATCTTTTTTAACAGCTCTCTCTGCAATGAGTTTTTTTAACTCTTCCCTGGTATCAGACATGACTTTTTCCTCACCGGTTACTATTTAAAAAAACAGGTAGATCTTCCCTAACGAATCAGGGTAATCACCTTTCTCTCTTGAGACATATAGGGGGTTCTCTCAATGATGGCAATTTAAAATTTTGCTAATTCTTCATCTGTGAGTATAAAACTGAGAATGGAGTTGTGATATACAGCCAATAAAATGGAACAGGAGTAAAAAGTATGTATTCCACTTTTGAGACAGAGATCACTGTCCGTCCGGATGACATTGATATGAACAACCATGTCCACTACTCCAGGTATTTGGATTATCTCCTCATGGCCCGTTATGATCAGATGAAAAAAGATTATAAGGTCTCCATGGAAGAGTTCGTGGAACAGGGATATTCCTGGGTGGCCTCTGAAGTCAATATCCAATATAAACGGCCCATCCTCCTTCAGGACGCCATCACGGTTCGTACCCAGGTCAAGAACTTTCAGGGGGCTCAGGTCGTAGTAAGCTTCTGGATTGTTAAGGGCGAGAGAAAAAAGATCGCGGCCCAGGGTGAGGTCGGCTACACAATGGTCTCGATAAAGAGCGGCAGGCCCACACGTATCCCCGATGAAATTGCTGAAAAATATCAGGTATAGGGTACCTTGAAAAATTAGAATTTTCGTTCAAAATCGAGGCATGAGGAAAATTTTACCGCAGGCATATATTTGATATTCCGAGGATAAAATTTTTCTCATAACGTAGAGTTTGGGCGAAAAAACAATTTTGCAAGGTGGCCTATAAAAGGTCTGTGATAACTTTTCATTAGATGCTGAATTTTTTATTAAGCATGATGGAGAGAATGGTACGATCCATCTCAATCATTCCCTGGGTGCTGAGAGTGCCCACATTCTGCATGGTTTGTTCCGGGGAGAGGCCGATTATTCCATCCGTTGGTTTGACCGAGACTCCCTGCAGGGAGAAGAGTGCGGCCTGGGTAGCAGCTCCGGCCGCTGTAGCCAGTTTTAGAGAACAGCCGGCCTTGGCCCCGTCGCAGATGATGCCAGCCAGATCCTGAGTTATATTTTTAATGGCCCCGGCAATGTGCTGAACATCTCCGCCCAAAAGATAGGTGATCCCGGCGGCCGCTCCGGCCCCGGCGGCAATGGAGCATCCGCAGATGGCCGAAAGTCTGCCTGTGTGGGCTTTGACATAGGCGGTGAGGATGTGGCTGAGGGCAATGGCCTCAATGACTGTATCATGACTGCACTCCACATAGTTCTTTACGGCCCAGATAGGGAGGATAGCAGTGAGACCATGGTTGCCGCTGCCGGCAGAGCTCATGGCCGGCAGCTTGACTCCATCCATCCTGGCATCCGAGGCAGATGAGGTCAGGATACGGGCATCAAGAATCATGTCCCGGGAGATCATGCGCTGGCGTACCAGTCGCTCCAGGGTCTTGCCGATTCCAAGTCCGGATCCATGTTTGAGGCCGTAATCTGCCAGTCGTAGATTGACTGTAACCCCCTCTTCAATGAATTTCCGGTCCTCAGAGTCCAGATTATCCAGGAGTTCCAGAAGTTGAGTCAGACTCAGACGTTTCAGCCACACCTCCAGCTCTGCCAGACCACCTGATCCCGATGTTTTTCCATCCTTATCCGCTTGCTCGGTGAGAAGTTCCTGGTCGTTCAGGGTTAGAGAGACGATATTATCATGAATGTCCCGGATGATGGATTGGGCCGAGTCCGTGTCTGTACTTACCTTCGTTCTGATGTATATCCCCCGTTGATTGGGAAGTAGCTTGACCTGCACCTTGTCGGCAGCCAGAAATGCTCTGGCCTGGTTCACTGCCTCTGCAGACACCGACTCAAGGACTTCCAGCTTTAATTCCGGGTTGCCGCCAAATGCACCCAGAGCAGCAGCCGTATCCAGTCCGCTCAAGCCGCCGCTCCCAGGAATGGAAACAGCCATGCCGTTTTTATAAATGTTGGGATCCACCGAGACTTCAATTGAGGTGATTTTTCCCGGCGGTAGAGCGGTCGCAGCAGCGGCTGCACCAAGAGCAATGGCAACCGGTTCGGTACAGCCGAGCGCCGGGGCGACTTCTATCTTGAGAATATCTTTTACTGTATACAAGGCTTCACTCCCTGGACGATTAAATGAGAATGATTCATTCTCTGGATTCAACTCTATCATCGGGGAGAAAAAATAACCAACGAAGATCTTACCCCCCCCTTTGGGGAGAGTGGGGATTTTCTTTCTTGTATTGCCGTCATGAAAATTATACAATTAAATTTAAAAATTGTAGTAGAGATTGACCCTCTAAAGAGATCAGGAGAAGCAATGGTAGGAGAGCAGCGATTTGTTTTGCTCATGGATGATGATGCACAAATCTGTACCATAGGCACCCTGTTTTTGGAAAATTTCGGCTATGAGGTGGAGTGTGTACCTGATGGTGAACAAGCTCTTGTTGCCTATTCTCAGGCCCATACAAAAGGGAGTCCCTTTTGTATGGCCTTTCTTGATTTAAATATTCCGGGAGCGATGGGAGGGAAAGAGACTATGGAAAAATTACTGGAGATTGACTCCTCGGTCCGTGGAGTGGTGACCAGTGGTGATTCTACTGACCCGGTGTTTGTGGAATATCGTGCTCACGGTTTTAGCGGAGCACTTTCCAAGCCCTTCAATCTGGCGGAATTCAAGCAGATTCTTGAGAGTGTTTCCGAGTAATTCCCTCAGCTGTTCAACAATTCGATATTTCCCCAATAAGTACCTTTTGCTGTGCTGAACCTGGTGTACAGGGTTTGCTCTGTCTGTTCGCAGAAATTATCAAGATCAACGTCGGTTGCGGGAGAGAAGAGGCCGCAGGTATTCGCTAACCGTGTCGGCACCATTTGTCGGGGCTGGTGACAAACGTTGCTTGGAGATGAGTTGGTCAAGATCGCTAAGCCAGTCGCCGGAGAGAAAAGATTGCTGATCAAGAGATTGTCCGTTCATCTCAGTGGTAGTGAATTGCTCCAGGACTGCTGATTCTGGAAAAGTGGTTCGGCCCACAGTGAGAAGGGGAACGCCTGCTTGATAGCACTCAGCCACGGTTGAATAACCACTTTTACAAATTACCAGGTCCGCTGCGTTGATAAGATCGGGGTGATAATAGTTGCTGTTCCGCGACAGGAGCAGGACGTTATCGCCCAGAGTAGTGCTTTGTTGCTGGCCGGCCAGGAGAAAGAGGGTGTCGGGAATGCTTGCCAATCGCTTGATAAAGGGAAGTTCCATATCGATACCACCCATGGAGATGAGTACCACTCGTCTCTCCCCGCAGCCAAGGTCGTTTCGTACATCCGATCGCTGTCTGCGAATACGGCGAAAGATAGGACTGCAGACCAGGTGGCCGTTGCGAGTACTGCAGAGAGGTTCGCTCTGAATATGGATGTCAACGTCTTGATATTGGGACTTCAGGTAGTCAATGGCAGGCAGGAGGTCGGGATATTGCGGAAGATAGGCCTGATAGATCCAGTCCCAGGTAAAATTTTCAATGAGCACGGAACATATTCCCGCCTCCTGGGCCACTGCAATACCTAACGAAGAAATGTCGCAGATGGCCAGGCTGTATCCTCGTATTTTTTTGGCTAACTCTTTGACCAGGGAATCCTGAAAGGGAAGAAACTCCTGCAGGCGGATGATGGTTGTTTCCAGATCGGCCTCCAGTCCGTTTTTCTGGATGAGGCCGATATCGCACTGCAGGGGGTGATAACTGTAATGTGTCAGGGTCTCTGCAAAGAGGGATTCAGGAACAGTGGTAAAGAGGTGAGGGTGGAGGTCCGGAATTCTGTTCTGTAATGCCTCAAGGATACCACTCATCCGAGTGGCATGGCCGAAGCCGTGGGGAGTGATAAAGCAGGCGATCTCTATCATGTTCTCAGGTCCCGTGCTGGTGGGGTTTGTTACCATAGGGATGGATATGATCGTGGCTGTGGATCTGTTTTTCTTTGCAACGTACCAGGTGCCTTTTCTCGATAGTATAGAGATGGGAGCAGGTGGAGGCGAGAAAGTCCAGATCGTGGGAGATGATTATATGGGCCTGGTCCAGGCCTCTGAGGATACCAATGAGTCGTTCCCGGGTTTCCGGATCCAGGTTGTTGCTTGGTTCATCCAGGAGCAGGAGTTTCGGCTGCATGGAAAGAATAGTGGCCAGAGCCACTAGTTTCTTTTCTCCACCTGATAGTCTGTGGGTTATGCGCTCTTCAAAATCTTTCAGGCCAAGGCCCTCCAGGGTGCGGCTGGATATCTCTCGTGCCTCTTCCGGTGAGGAGCCGAGGTTGAGGGGACCAAAGGCCACGTCTTCCAGCACTGTCGGAGAAAAGAGCTGATCATCCGAGTTCTGAAAGAGAAATCCCAGCTTGCGTCGCAGGATACGAAAGCCCTTTTTGTCTTTCATAGCCACTCCTTCCAGAAGAACTTCTCCCCTGTCTGCAGTGAGCAAGCCCATGATGATCTGAAATAAGGTGGTCTTGCCGCAGCCGTTTGGACCGATAAGGCCGATTCGTTCTTCACAGATACTGAAATTGATCTCTTCCAAGAGTGGAGAGTTTTGTCCCGGGCAGGAGTAGTTGATGTTACGAAGTTCGATGAGTGGCGATGGAGTGGTCATGATGGACGAATTACCGGAAAAAGGGGATTGCTGCCAGGAGGAAGCTGATCAGGAGTATGGTGAGCAAAAAAAGATAATCTTTCCTGCACAGTTGCGGTTGATTGAGGGGAATCAGTGTATCGTTGAAGCCGCGCAGAACCATGGCCTGGTGGACCCTTTCAGCTCGGTTCCAGCTTTTTACCAGGGTCATGCCGAAGAGGTGGCTGTAGGTGCGATAGGTGTGCAGGGAATTTGCTGGGATAAATCCCCGCAGTCTGGCCGCCCGCTGCAGCCGCAGATATTCCTGGTGAATGACAAAGAGCTGGCGATAGGAAAAGAGGAGGAGAAAGGAGAGTTTGCGTGGCATGCCGAGTTTCTCCAGACCATGGCCCAGACTGGCTACCGTGGAGGTGGCGAGCAGGGCCAGAAAACAGAAAAGAATCCCGTTGGTCTTCAGACTGATGAGGGTTGCCACCCGGATACCGTCCAGGCTCATATTCAGGAAAAGGAAAGGGGAAACTTTGTCTCCTCCGTAGGTGAGGGGAAGGGTGAGCCAGAGAAAGAGGGTGAAGATGTTGACAGTGCAGAACCGTTTCAGCAGGAGTCGGGGGCTGGGTCTGGACAGGCTGAGCAATATAGCGGTCAGGACACAGCCTGTTCCTGCCACCAGGAAAGAGGAGGTCAGGGCAAGGATCAAGGTGATGATAACAGCCGGAATGATTTTTACCCGGGCATCGCGTCTGTGAAGAAAAGTAGTGCCCCTGGCAAAGGGTTCTTCAATCATTGCTTCTGTTGGCCTCCGGGACGACGGTTTTTGAGCCAGGCAGCCAGTCCGGCAAGGCCTAAAAGATAGCCGATTCCACCAAGGATGTCGTGGATGGTTGGTTTTTTATTCTCGGCCTTGGCCAGGCTTCGCCTGATGGGAGCCAGCTGTTCTTCCAGTACTTCCTCTATAAGTTGTTTCAGTTCCGCATTGTCTACTTCTGCAGAGCTTGAGGGTGAAGCTGTCGGGGAAAGGCAAGGCTTTTTATCAAGAGCAGGAGAAGGTACTTCGCCTTGGGGAAGGTATTCTGTGGAGGGGATCAGCCATTGGTTCTGGTGTCCTTCGCCACCGGAGACAACGATGAGCAGGTCTCTTGCCTCGGCCCTGGCTTTGTCCGGAATAGGAAAGGTGAAGACTCCCTTCTCGTCGCTGTTCCCCTGTAGCAGGATCGTACCGTTTTTGTTGTCTTTTACTGTTACTTTTCCGTTTATCAGGGGGCGCTTGCCTGCGAAACCTGATTCCACGGTCACCATATTCCCTGAGACCCAGGCAAAGACCCGAATCTTGTGGGCCAGACTTTCAGAGGGGAAGAGAAAGAGATAGGCAAGGAGAAGAAAGAGTTGTTTGTTGTGCAGACAGGAGTGTGTAAACATGAGATTATTTTCGGGTAGTGAGAGAGAGGATTTCCGGCTGTACCCGGGCCAGAAAACTGACAACGAACATGGTGATCAGCCCTTCGATGAGCATGATCGGCAAGTGACTGCTCAGGAGAATGACGGCAGCGTGCAGAAACCCCTGATCCGAGAGGAAGAGAGCTCCTGCCATGAGGAGTGCTGAAAGAAACATGGAGCAGAACCCGGCTAGAAATCCTGCTGTCATCAGTTGTTTTTTGCTTCCCCCGAGTAAGGGACTCAAGAAGAGGCCACAGAGGACTGCGGGGCCGCCAATGTTCAGACCGTTGATGCCGAGGACAACAATACCGCCATATTGGAAAAAAATGGCCTGCAGGAGCAGGGCCACGACAATGGCAGGAAAGGCACCCCAGCCAAGGAGAAGACCGAGCAGGCCGCCGAGGAGGAGGTGTACGGAGCCTGGGCCTACCGGGACGTGGATCAGGGAGGCCACGAAAAAGGTGGCGGAGAGCATGGAAACGGTCATGATACGATCGTAATCCAATTTTTTCAGACCCACTGTTGTGCCCGCGGCTGTGAGAACAGCACCTCCGATTAATACCGGTGCGGTAAGGACGCCTTCTGAGATGTGCATGGAAGTTATTTGCTATTGGGTGAAATTCAGTGCAGGTCTTTTCCGGTTGAGCTCATGGCCAGATTTCCATTGCGCACGCCGCGCAGGGTAATGAGGCTGTCAGCCAGACTGCGTACATCACCTGCCTTGCCGTGGACAATGATCACTTCCAGGCAGTTGTCATGGTCCATGTGGACATGGGTGGTAGAGACGATCTGGTGATGAAAGTCGTGCTGCAGTTCCGTCACCTTTTCCTGTAGTCCATGCTGATGGTGGTCGTAGACCAGAGAGATAACGCCCATCACATTCTTGTCCGCCTCCCATTGTTTTTCAATGATGCGCTTGCGAATAAGATCGCGCAGGGCCTCGGAACGGTTTTGGTAATTGCGTTCCCGAGTGAAGCTGTCAAAGTCGTCCAGAAGGTCTTCTTCCATGGAAACGGTAAAGCGTTTTAACATACTGTAACACCTTTTTTAAATTTGTGTTACAGTAGCAACTGTTCCCCAAAAGGTCAACAGCTATCTCTTTGTATATGCTGGGAGAGCTGAGACCGTGAACTCGTGTCTGTCCATAAAAGGCTAGCTTCCCGTAACTCTTGTTTCCTTTTAAGATATATTCTTTGAAATATCATATGGATATGTGCTGTTGATTCATCGAGCGCCTCGATTTAGAAAAACTATCTTATAGCGGATAGACACTTACTCTGAATATGAAAAGAATGAGGATGTTGTGGAATACACGATACAGCCCATAGGCCTGATCCATTCCTGCTACAGTGAAAAATTCGGGATTCCCAGACAGCCCGGACTGGTGAAAAGTGCTAGGGGGTCAATCGAACTTCTGCCTCCCTGTAATCGTGAAGAAATGTTCAAGGGGCTGGAGACCTTTTCTCATATCTGGCTGCAATTTGTTTTTCATGAGTCCATGGATGACGGCTGGCGGCCCACCGTGAGGCCACCATGGCTCGGTGGTAGAGAACGGGTGGGGCTCTTTGCCAGTCGTAGCCCGCACAGGCCCAATTTTTTAGGACTTTCAGTGGTTCGTTACCTTGGTATGAGAAAGGTGCAGGGAAAACTCTTCCTCGATATTGGTGAATTGGACCTCCTGCACGGAACACCAATCATCGATATTAAACCCTATGTGCCATACAGTGATCGGCTTGAAGACGCTGCCAATGGTTTTGTTCGATTTTCCGAGAAGAAGATTAACGTTTGTTTTAGTGCAGAGGTCGAAGTTGCCTGCCGCCGTTATAAAGAGGAGAGTGGCAGGGATCTGAAAGCCCTGATCCGGGAGGTCCTGGAACAGGATCCGCGCCCAGCCAGTCAGAGACAAAAACAGCGGGAATACGGGATGCTTCTCTGGGAGATGAATGTGCGTTGGTTGGCTGACGAAAGCGAGTTTACGGTACTTTCTGTGGAAAAGGAGGAGGAAGAGTAGGATTTGGGAGTCAAGTTCTTTGCTCTCATCGATTGAATGCAAAACAGGAGTGTTGACCAGTTGAGAATTCTTTGGCTTTCTTGACTTTGACTGGTTATTAGGGCATCCTTTTATAGAGACGAAGCAATTTTCTTTTTCAAAACTCTGTTGCAGAATTTCTTCATTTTTAATGAATAATTCAGGAGTATCCCCTGTGGTCATGAAAAATGTAGAGAGTCAAAAGTTTTTTTCTAAACAACTGAACGAGGGGTATTCTTATCTCTCCGCTTCCTTATCCGCCTCGTTTGTCCTTACCTTTATTTTAGTCTACATTCTTTGGGGAAAAATAAGTTCTCAACTTCTGCTGGCCTGGGTCTCAGTTTTCCTGCTTGTTTTGTTTTTTAGATTAATCACCTGTTATTTTTATCAAAAAAGCTACACGGGCGGCGTTTCTGCCAGGAAGTGGACCTTGCTCTACTTTACCGGTTTAATCTCGGCAGGTGTCCTTTGGGGAATTATCGGAATTTTGATATTCTTGTCTGATTCGGTTCCTCACCAGATGTTTGTCGCATTTTTCCTTGGCGGCATGGTCGCCGGTGCCATTGCTTCAATATCTGTTATAAAATACGCCTTTTATTGTTTTAGCCTGCCGACCCTCCTTCCAGTTTCTTATAACTTTCTTTGTTGTGGTGGTGAAATACAATTTGCCATGGGAGCTATGATTCTCATTTTTCTGGTTTTCAGCGCTTCAATTTCATATCAAATGTATTCCAAGTCATGCAAATCAATTCAGAATGAATTGGAAAAAGATAAGGAGATTGAGCAGCGTTTAAAAGTGGAAGAACAATTAAGAGGATACCAAAATGAATTGGAAAGAGAGGTTCAGGCACAGACCGATGAACTGCTACAGGCAAATAAGGCGCTGAAAGAAGAAATAGAAGAACGAAAAAATGTAGAAAAGGAACTTTTTGAAAAAAGAGAGCAATTTCGTACTATTATAGAAAATATTCCGGAAGCGATTTATCGTTGTGACTTAGATGCTCCATGGCATGTTGCCTATATGAGTGAAAATGTTTTTCCGTTCACCGGGTACAGTGCTGAGGAGTTCATGACCGGAAAATTAGTTTATGCAGACCTTGTTTACCCTGAAGATCTCACTTTTGTTGAGAAAGAGATCAGGAAGGGAGTTACAGGTCATAAACCGTATGTATTGGACTATAGGATTGTCCATCGTGACACAACTATCCGCTGGGTTTGTGAGAGGGGGCAGGCCCATTATGATGTTGATGGAAATCCCCTCTGGCTGGATGGAGTTATCGTAGATATAACGGAACAAAAACAGATAAAGGAGGAGCTGCAGAAAAAAAATAATATTGAATCGCTGGGAGCTCTTGCAGGAGGTATTGCCCATGATTTTAACAACTTGTTTATGGGGATCTTTGGGAATATTGAAATGGCAAAGGAATTTGTGCCATCCTCAAGAGCTGAGTATCAATTTCTGGAAAGTTCTCTACGGTCTTTAGATAAAGCAAAAAGATTAACAACACAACTCCTCACCTTTTCAAGAGGAGGGGATCCAATCATCAAGGCCGCCTCACTCAAAGAGTTAATTGAGGCGGCTCAACAAAATATTTTGCAGGGGTCCAATATACAAACCAGTCTCAATTTTTCTCCCGACCTTTGGTTGGTTGCCATTGATCAGGCACAGATGAGTCAGGTTTTATATAACCTCTTCACCAACGTCAAAGAGGCAATGCCGGCTGGAGGGAATCTCTCTATACATGCGGAAAATATGTTGATCGAGGAGGACAATACCACTCTTTCTCGTGGGAAATATGTGAAAATCTCTTTCAGGGATGAGGGAGTCGGTATTGCCCCTGATATTCAGGCAAAAATATTTGACCCATATTTTTCGACAAAGACAAAAGGTGCTGACAAGGGAACAGGGATGGGACTCGCAGTGTGTCTCTCCATAATTACAAAACATAAAGGTCAGATCACTGTAGAATCAATACCTGGAAAAGAAACGATTTTTACTCTTCTGCTCCCGGCCTCGGTTGATGATGAAAAAACATCTGATGGAGAAAACAAAAGGAACCAAAAAATCTCCAAAAAGGTAAACCGTATTCTTATCCTTGAAGATGAAGAGGAGGTGCGTAGGGTTGTGGACATGATGTTAGAACGTTTGGGATATGAGTTTGAAATTGTGGAAGATGGCAGGAAAGCCGTCGAGCTTTACCGGAAATCATTAGATTCAAGTAGACCCTTTGATATCGTCATTCTTGACCTTACAATCCATGGAGGAATGGGAGGCAGAGAAACGATGGAGCAGTTGCGGAGGATTGATCCCCAGGTCAAGGCTATCGTGGCAAGTGGCTATACAGACGATATTGTTATGTCCAATTTTGAAGCATACGGTTTCGTTGCCTCCCTTGCAAAACCCTATAGTAAGAGCGCACTCAAAAAAACCCTGAAGCAGTATTGCTAAAGGTGGCCTAAAGTCGGCAGCCAGGTTATTTCTCCGGGCTAGGGAAATTGTCATGCGTAGCAAAATGGGTTGGCGCCTGATTTCAATGGTAATTTGAACTATTGCTGCTCAAAAATATCTCTGCTTTATTCATAAAAGCTGTCTCGGCTTTTCCTCCACAATGTGTTTGGCTATGTGTTTGGCAGTTTCTTTGCAATTACTTAACTGGCTTGATTATCATGAGATATTGTTTAGTGGGATTAAATGCACATCTCCATGTTTGTCAACCCTCTTACTGGACCTATTTCGCTCAGTTAAAAAACAGCGATAAGTCGATCCATTGTATGGATAGGAAAGGAGTTTTTAGTGTCTAACTGGCTGTTTTCTAGTGGTTATTATTTTAAACTGGTAGTAGATCTATGCAGGACCCCTCCCAAAGGGGTGTTATGGTTGCTTTAAGACATTGTAATGTAATGTTGCCAGGGTATCGCTGGAGGATGACGGATGGAAGAACTATGGACATCGCATGTGGCTTCCCCTTGAGGCGGATTTTTAAAGGAAGTACCTATCACACCTGTAAACGGTTGTACCATGCTTGAAAAAAAAATAAGAAAGCTCTCCAATAAGACTTCCCGCCGCATAGCATTGCCCACTTTTATTACCCTTTTCCTCTTTGTTATTGTTATTTTCTTCGTTCTTTTGCCTCAGCTTGAGGAGAATTTTCTCAACAGGAAGAAGGAAATGATTCAAGAACTGACGGAAACGACCTGGAGCTTACTTGAGTCGTATCATGAACGGGAGTTAACCGGTGAATTGACTAGGGCCGAGGCTCAGAGGCGGGCTGTTTTACGAATTAATAAACTTCGTTACGGTCCGGAACAAAAAGATTACTTCTGGATCAACGATATGTCTCCGCGAATGATCATGCACCCCTATCGCAGCGATCTGGAGGGAAAAGATGTTTCTGATTTCCAGGATTCAAAAGGCAAATATCTTTTTCGTGAATTTGTTCGTACGGTGCAGAAACAGGGAGCAGGGTATGTTGACTACATGTGGCAGTGGAAGGATGATCCTACAAAAATTTCTCCGAAAATGTCCTATGTGAAAGGATTTAAACCATGGGGATGGATAATCGGTACAGGGCTGTATGTCGATGATATTTATACCGAGATTTCCAAAATTCGGAAAAAACTCTCTGCCATTTCCATGGGCATTTTATTTATCGTCTCCTTGCTGGCTGTCTATTCCATTCGTCAGACCATGATAGCTGATCGAGAGCGATTGGGGATTTTTTTGGAGCGGGAAGGCTTGATGAAGTCACTGGAGAAGAGCAAGGAGCGCTATCGTAACCTGCTTGAGACCACCAGTGACTGGATATGGGAATCGGATCAGGATGGCAGATATACTTATTCAAGTCCCAGGGTGAAAGACCTGCTTGGTTTTGAGCCCAAAGAAATGGAAAATAAAACATTGATCGATATTGTTTCTCCTCAGCATACAAAATTATTCAGTGCGAAATTCAAAAAAATGCTGCGCGCCAAAAAACCTATTAACGGTCTGGAGAGCACCTGCCTGGGAAAGAATGGTCAGGTAGTGGTGCTTGAAAACAACGCGGTGCCGATCTTCAATCATCTGGAGGAATTAGTGGGGTATCGGGGTATTGCCCGAGATGTAACGGAACGAAAAGTAGCCTTGGAAAAGCTGAAAAAAAGCCGCGATGATCTGCATACCAGTTTGGAGGAAACGGTATCGTCACTGGCATCTACCGCTGAGAAACGGGACCCCTATACTGCTGGTCATCAACAGCGGGTTGATCTTTTGGCGTGCGCAATTGGCAGGGAGCTGGGACTCCCTGAACTGCAGATCGAGGGGCTCCACATTGCAGCCCTGTTGCATGATATTGGCAAGATTACCCTGCCATCTGAGTATCTTGCCAAACCAACTAAACTCTCCAAAGAGGAGACTGCCATCATCAGATTCCATACCGAGGTAGGGTATGATATTTTAAAAAATATCCACTTTCCATGGCCGGTGGCGGAGATCGTTTACCAGCATCATGAACATTTGGATGGATCGGGTTACCCGCGCGGGTTGATGGATAAGGATATTCTTCTGGAGGCAAAAATTATTACTGTGGCAGACGTGGTGGAAGCCATGTCATCCCACCGTCCTTATCGTCCTTCGCTGGGTATAACCAAAGCCCTGGATGAAATTCGCTCAGGCAGAGGAACTCGCTATCATGCCGCGAGTGTGGATGCCTGCCTGCATCTCGTCCTGGATAAGAAATTAGAGCTTGCTTCCGGGGATTGGTGTCCGCTTTTTATCTGATGGCCACCGGATGTTATGAGAAGAGTAAACCGCTTATGGTTCTCATAAGCGGTTTCATGAGTGACTATAGACTATACCTTGACGGATAGAATGGAGTTTTCGCCGCCGAAATCATCCTGCACACGTTCCTGTACGGTCGGGTCGGCAATTTGTTGCCCATCTTCAACAAGGTAGCTGTACTGATATTCTCCTTCAGGAAGATTCAGAGTCAGGCTCCAGTACCCGCTGGGGCCTATTCTTTCCATGGCCACCGGTTGCCAGCTGGTAAATGTACCGATAATATCAGCATGGTCTGCATTCGGACGATAGATGATAAATCGATGAGGAATTTCCCTGTTTATGGCAGTGCTGGGAATCGGTACGGGAATTGATGGCGGCAGCATGAACAGAACTGCTGCTCCAAGCGCGAGACCTGTAGAAAAGAGTGCCGCAGGCCGTAGCCAGGGGACGGAAAAGCTTTTTTGAGATTTTTGCGCTATCGGCAACTGTACCTGGGGCACTGGCTGTGTCAGTTCGGCATGCACCAGTTTTTCCTGCTCAAGCAGAGTAAGAGCCTCATCTTTAAATGTCTTTTCTTTATGTACCGTTTCCACAAAATCGATTTTTTCATCAAGATCCAGCTCGTTGTCAATAAACATACTGATTAGATAATCTTTCATAGCTCACCTGCATGAAGTATTTTTTTAAGTTTAAGACGAGAGCGGTGTATTTTAACTTTTATGTTTGACTCGCTTGTGCCGGTCAGTTCGGCAATTTTTTTGTAGGACAGGCCGTTGCTGACGGCCAGGGACAGGACCTTGACCTCATCCGGGTCAAGCTGCTGCAGTGCATCCTGCACGCGGCGTGATTCTTCACGTACCAGAAAATTTGACTCTTCATCACACTCGCTCTTATGCCGTTCCTCTAGGAACGGAACGGTGGTGCGTTGTCTGCGGCAGTTATCGTTAAGCAGATTGCGACCAATGGTAAAGAGCAGTGATACGCTGAATTCCCCCTTACCGTATCGTTCAAGATACCTGGTAAAGCTTTCCTGTAAGGTATCCGCCGCCAGGTAATGATCACCACTCCTGCGCAGAAGATACCCAAAAAACCGATCTTTATTGTCGCTGTAAAATTCTCTAAAGGTATTCATCTTATTAGGTAAACGTTTTTCTCCCGCAGAGGTTACTGATATTTTTTTTATAAAAAATATCAGTAACCTTTTTTTCGCTGAATCGTTCCCCCTCTATATGAATCGCGAACATATGTTCACAGATGTTAATGGAGCGGTTTTTACCGCTTAATATAACTTTCCCGCTGTGGGAACAATTCAATCATCAGGAGATTATCAAGATGAAACTTTCAAGAAAAGTCAGCACGATTATCGGTATGGCAGCACTCTTTGGTATGCTTACGGTACCGGCTATGGCTCAGACAACACTACCCGGCTCGTCGCTGGGCGTTCAGTATGGCAGTGGAAACGGCAGCGACGCCGGTGATCAGGATCGTCTGCGGGATGGTTCCTGTTTACCTGCCGTTGAGATCGTAGCCCCGACTCTGGCAGGAGATCAGATTCGTGATAAAAAACAGCTTAAGGACGATTCATGCTTACCTGCAGTTGAGATTGTAACCCCCACTCTGGCTGCTGATCAGATTCGTGATAAAAAACAGCTTAAGGACGGTTCTTGTATACCTGCAGTTGAGATCGTAACGCCCACTCTGGCTGCTGATCAGATTCGTGATAAAAAACAGCTTAAGGACGGTTCCTGTTTACCTGCAGTTGAGATCGTAGCCCCGACTCTGGCAGGAGATCAGATTCGTGATAAAAAACAGCTTAAGGACGATTCATGCTTACCTGCAGTTGAGATCGTAACTCCCACTCTGGCAGGAAATGGCAACGGTCGCAGCAGAGGAGACTGTGACGGTACCGGTGATGGTGATCGGGATGGTTCTTGCCAGGTTTGAGAACGGGCTTCGATTGTAAATGTACCAATTCTAATTGAGTTCACAATTTGTTGTACCCCCCCGCTGATTTTATGATCAGCGGGGGGTAGGATTTGGGAAATTTTTTAGAATCTCTCCGCACAAGGGCTTCCAGAGGATGTTCATATTCTTCTGGAGGCCCTTGTGTTTTTCAGGAGGAGCTGTGTTGGCATAAATGATAGATAATATTGATTAATTTGTAAATGAACCTCGTTTGGAAATGATGATAATCGAATTTGTTTTTGCATGACAAAAAAATCCTCGCTAGTGAGAAAGTCAAAAAATGAAACGAAATCGTAATAGTTCACTGGGGGTAACCCAGGTGGGCTATGCGAAGACGGGCACCGTTGGCATATCTTTTTTCTCTGATTCGGACGGAGGTACCCTGTCATTTACGGTATGTGGATCTTTCACCCATAGAAAAAGTAAGGTTGATTTTGTTTTCGAACGCAAGCCATAAAAATATGGCCGTGAGGCTGCACGCTACTCACTCTTTTTTATATCTACAGAAGTTAAGGAATGGACATGAAAATTTTTTCTTTAGTAGTACTATTTTTTACGTTGACCTGTTTAACATCCTGGGGTCAAGAACCTACCTATAAACAAGGAGTTAACATTTTTATAGAAACTGGTGTAACCCAGCCAGATCGTATACCTACCTGGTATGCTCCTATGGTTGCCATGCCATATGCCCCTGTTTTTGAAATTCTTGCCACTAAAGGAACTCAAGGTCGATATTATCAGCGTACTTATGCAGTAACCATTAAAGATATTATCAAGTGGCATGGTCATGACTGTGAAGGCATAACACATGTCGCTAATTGCTCAAAGATTGCTTTCGATATTCTTTTCCCGGATGGAATTATTGATAGAAGTGTTCTCAAAGCAATTTCCGGGACAGGACCTTGTTGGTCAGATGGAGTCGCTTTTTTGACCGGAGCTCGTCTTCAATATGGCAACCTCGGCTTCTTTAAAAATAAAGACTATAATCATGCTATTATCTTGTATCGAGAGGATACAAAAGTCGCTGTCCTGGCCACGTTAAAAAAAGGGATTAATAACATCCCAAACGAGCCAGTAGTTCTTCCGGAAAAAATTAAATGGAAGACTAAAATTAACATGCAAGAAGTCATTGATCTTAAAAAAGAGGTAAAAAATCCAAAAGGGACTCCTGTACCTTATCAAGTGGATCTTCTCCGCTATTATCAATGGATGCATGTTAACGATATCCTAAGCCACCCACTAACTGAAAGCTACCAGGCTGAAATTATAAATAATTTCAGTTGGGATGATTGGGTCGACTCAACAAAGACTATTGCTAATCCGCATACACGTGGAGACATTCGGTTGAGAAATTATCCTTATCGTGAAAAGCCTGTTACAGAGGTGAAATAGTCCGTTTATTCGTGCTACTATAATATATCATTTTGGCAGAGCCGCTAACACCTGCCGGAATCACTGCGGGCATATTACAAGATAGGTGGTATCCACTTCGCTCTCCTGAAAGCACAATTCGTAGGTTGGGTTAAGCGAGCAGCTTCCACCTTATTCTGTTGGGTTCGCTTATCCTCTGCAAACTCAATGGGTTGATGCCTTTCGGTGTCAGCGAACCCAACAAACGTGAAGCATATAATCCGCTTAACCCAACCTACACAGTGTTCAAGGAGAGTGAAGTGGATGGCCCCGTTACAAGATATGAGCGTTGTTCCAGCAGGTTGTCGTTACGTTATTGCCAATAAACCGGATGGTTATTGCTTCTTTTGATATCCCCCACCTCTTCCCCCTCTCTGCTGATTACAGCCAGGGGTCCATGTAGACCCAGAGTACTGCTCCCAGTTCCACCTCTTTTTCTTCGCCCTGCGGATTTTTCAAAGTGTAATCAGCACTGCTCAGGGCGGCAAAGCCCCACCATCCCGGTTGGGGGCAAGTGAAGGAAAAGATGCCTTCAGCATCGGCCTTGACTACCTGGGTGATGTGGTAGTCACTTGCGGCCTTGAATTTTTGTTCCTTGTTGTAAAATTCTACCTCTACTTCGGCTCCGGGAACAGGTTTGTTGTCAAAGAGGACCTGGCCGCTGAAGCTGTTGCCTGCATAGTTGCCAAATGGACGGAGCAAAGGCACGATCTCTGTGGGCAGGCCCACGGGTTGATCCCAGCCATCTTCGGAGCCAAAGGCAGGGATAATTGTCTTGGTGTAGTGGATGATGGAGAGGTCTTCCGTGGGTTCCCAGTAGGGGACAGGTTCCATGACAAAATGATAGACTCCCGGGCGTTTGACTCGGAAGTCAGACTTCCAGGCGTGGTGGTCCATGACCTTGCTTTCCTGCAGGCCAGGCAGGAGGTCTGTTTCTTCACCATCCTTGATCACAGAGAATTTTGCCGGTTTGACCATGTCCATGCCAATTCCTTCAAAAGGGTGGGAGAATGAGAGGTCGAGCTGGATAGTTCTTTTTTCTGCGGTAACAATGGGTTCCGTTGGAATGACCATACCGAAATGTGCTGCTCCCGGACTGACGGTGGCCAGGAACAGGCTTGTGGTGATAAGGGTTGTGGAAAGTGGTTTCATCTGGTTCTCCTTGTGGTTGTTGCTGCAGTCGAATTGGTTACGATATCGCAGGATAGAGGAACGAAATCGGCCGCAAAGGTATGATAAAAAAAATAATCGTGTTACCGGGAGGGCGAAAAAAAAGTGGGAGGATTCCTCCCACTTTTCACCTATACGATCGGTAACACGAATTGTAAATGTGTGTGACATTACCGGATGGGAATCTGAATGTCAAGGCTGGTGTGTTTGTTTTTGTCTTTTTTTCCGGGGATCTGCAGGATATAGATTTGTTTGTTAGGCATGTGTGTAGGTGGCTATTCGGTGAGGACAATATTTATATGTTAAAAGGAAAAATTGTTTGGTAGGCTGAAAGGTATACTTTGCTGTAAAAGTAAAAACTCTCATAAATAGACCCATAGAAAAGAGATTGGGTCTCTACTGCGGAGGGAAGGGAATGCTGTTCAGGGTCTTTGCCAGGAAGGAACTGGAGACGTTGTATGAAATTCTTGCTGTAAACCACATGGTGGGGCCGGTGAGCAGGGGGATGTCAAAGGAAGGCAGAGAATTGTATGCCTTTGACTACCTCTACGATTTTCAGGATCTCCGCCTCGATTTTACCACCACCACCCACTCCCTGAAACCTTTTGTTCTCCCTTTTCAGGAGACCCTCAGCTCGTTTACCGTTGAAGACGGAAAATGGGAGAAATACGTTGATCTCAATATCTACAAACAGCATGTCTTTTTCGGTGTGCATGCATGTGATATCAATGCCTTGAACAAACTTGACAAGGTCTTAAGTGAACAACTCTATCCCGATCCCTTTTATACCGGGAAACGGCGGAATATGTTCATCATCGGCATAGGCTGCCATCCTCAGCCCTTCTGTTTCTGCCGCTCCATGGGAACCGACACCGTATTACATGGTTTTGATATGTTTCTCACCGATCTTGGTGACAGCTATTTTGTCGAGATTCAGTCGGCTCGCGCCTGGGATATCCTGCAGCAGATACCGACAGCGGAGCCGGATGAAGAGGATCATCGACGTTTTGTGGAGTCGGTGGAGACCCGCAACCGGGAATTCAGCTGTCATGTTGACACCTCTGATCTCACCAAAATCCTGGATCTGGAATTTCAGTCACCGGTTTGGGAGGAGTGGGGGGGCCAGTGCCTTTCCTGTGGTACCTGTGCCAATGTCTGTCCTACCTGTTACTGTTATGGGGTTCGTGAGCATGTGGATCTGGATCTGCAGTCCGCATCAAAGATTCGACGTCTCTATTCCTGTAATCTTATAGATTTTGCTGAGGTTGCAGGTGGCCATAATTTTCGTCCGGACAGCTCTTCCCGCCTCAAGTATCGCTACTACCATAAACATCGGGGGTTTCAGGAGGCTTATGAAGAGCCTCTGTGTGTGGGCTGTGGCCGTTGTGGTCAGGCATGTCTGGCAGGAATTACCGTCCCGGATGTCATTGCCAGTGTCCGTGGTCAGGAGGAGCAGGATGAATAAACTGGAGTTTGTCGATGTCATGCCCAGCCAGGGCAGGTTCACGCGTAAGACTGATCTGACAAGTTTTGAATACAGTTACCAGGCCGAAATTACCAGTGTCTATCCCTTGACGGCAACGGAAAAACTCTACCAGATCAGGATCATTGATCCCGATCTGCGGCAGAGTTTCAATTTTCAACCGGGTCAGTTTGTGATGCTGGAGCTGCCGGGCATCGGGGAAGGTCCTTTTTCCATCTCTTCTTCTCCAACCCGGCATGGAGATATCGAGCTCTGCATCAGGGCGGTGGGAAACCTGACGCATTTTCTGGATCGAGTCCCCCGTGGGACCGTGGTTGGGATCAGCGGGCCATTCGGCAGGGGCTTTCCGGTAGAGGAGATGGAGGGAAGTGATATCCTGCTTATCGCCGGCGGCCTCGGTATTGTCCCTCTTAGAGCCCCACTTTTCGCCGTCTTGGAAAATCGCAGCCGTTATAAATGCATTGATATTATCTATGGTGCCAGAAAACCATCGGAGCTCCTCTTTACCTACCAGCATCAGATGTGGCGACAGTTTGATATTAATCTCGATATCATCGTAGATGAGGGAGATGCAGAGTGGACCGGTCCTGTGGGGCGGATCACGGAGATCCTTGAGAAGCGGATAGAGCAGTCCAAGGGAGACTTGTCCCGAAAGACCTTCGCCATTGTCTGCGGACCGCCTGTGATGTTCAAGTTTGTCTGCAATATGTTGATCGAAGCCGGCCTGCCCATGCAAAAGATCTTTGTCTCTCTGGAAAGGCGTATGCACTGCGGGCGTGGCAAGTGCTGCCGCTGTAATATCGGTGCAACCTATACCTGTCTCAGCGGCCCGGTTTTTGACTATTGGGAAGTAATGAACATGAAAGAAGCTATATGAGCTAGGCCCTCCCAGGCACCGAATCTTTCCGCGATCAGAACGATCAGCATACGGGTGTATTGCTGATCGTTCTGATCACGAAAATCTTCGGCACCTGGAAAGGCCCGGTAATACCTGGGTCTCAATTAAAAATTGAGACCACGGAGGGGATTGTTATGAAGAAGGATGGACGCAGTTATCTGGGAGTGGAGGTTAAACGGCCTCGGGTGGCGTTTTTTGAGCTTTCTTCCTGTGAGGGCTGTCAGTTGCAGATCCTGAATAACGAGGCCACCCTCTTTAGCTTTCTCTCCCTGGTGGAGATTGTCAACTTTCGGGAGGCAATTAGCAGCAGGAGTGATGAGTATGATATTGCCTTTGTGGAGGGAAGCGTTACCCGGGCTGATGAAGTGGAGCGTTTGAAGAGGATTCGTAAACGGGCCGGAGTGTTGGTCGCCCTTGGTTCCTGTGCCTGTTTTGGTGGGGTCAATCAGCTTAAAAACCGTTTTGATGACCTGGAGTGGGTGAAACGGGAGGTCTACGGCGACCATTCGGTGGAGACTATGGAGACACAGCCTCTGTCTGCCTTTGTGGAGGTTGATCTCTCCATATACGGATGTCCGGTCAAAAAGGAAGAGGTGGAGGAGATCGTTACCAATCTGGTTCTGGGTAAGTCTGTGGATCATCCCAGATATCCGGTCTGCATGGAATGTACTGCCAAGGGTAATACCTGTCTTTTTGAGATAGGCGAACCCTGTCTTGGTCCCATAACCAGGGCGGGCTGTGATTCCTGGTGTCCGGATAACCGTATGGGCTGCTGGGGGTGCAGAGGGGTAGCCGATGAAGCAAACATTCCTCAGTTCCGAGAGGTTATCCGCAAACATAATATCCCTGAGGATGTCATGCTGGACCGGATGGAGTGTTTTGGCGGATTCCGCCATATTCTTGCGGAGATGAAGGAACAAGACGAAAAAGGGCAGATGGAATGAAACTATCATGTGATATCAGTGTCAAGCGCCTGACCAGGGTAGAGGGCCATGGCAATATTGAGATTTGTATCAAGGACGGCCTGGTGGAAAAGGCCAGTTGGGATGTGGTGGAGACGCCGCGTTTTTTCGAGGCAATGCTGGTGGGTAAGCGATATGAAAATGCGCCTTATATCTCTGGGCGGATTTGCGGTATCTGTTCCATAGGACACACCCTTGCCAGTATCAGGGCGGTGGAGCGGGCCTTTGGCATGACACCGACTTCCCAGACGGAAAAACTGCGCCTCCTTCTCAAGCATATGGAGACTCTGCAGAGCCATATCCTCCACCTCTACTTTCTGGCCGCACCCGATTTTCTCAATGCTGGCAGTGTCCTGGAACTTATTGAGCCCCATCCGGACGAGGTACAGCGGGCAGCGAGGATCAAGCTTCTGGCCAATGACGGGGCCGATCTTATCGGGGGGCGGCGACTCCATCCCACTCGCACAGTGGTCGGTGGTTTTACCATGTTGCCGGATCGCTCCGCACTGGCTGCCCTTGAGCGACGCCTGCAGGCGGTTATTCCGGATCTCAAACAGGCGGCAGAACTCTTTGCTTCCTTCACTATTCCGAATTTCAGCCGGGATACGGAATGGGTATCGCTGAAGGGAGAGAAAGGCTATCCCTTTATCGGCGGTCAGATCATCTCAAGTGATGGGGTGGTGAAAGAAGAAGATGAGTACCTGGCCATGACCAATGAATACATGGTAGACCATTCCACCTCCAAGTGGAGCAGGCTTTCTCGGGAAAGTATGGCTGTGGGGGCCTTGGCCCGGGTCAATAACAACTTCTCTTTTCTCCATCCTCTAGCCGGGGAGACAGCCGCTTTATTTGGACTGACTGGTATCAGTCATAACCCCTATATGAATAACATTGCTCAGTTGGTGGAGTGTGTGCACGTGGTGGAGGATTCCATTCACCTTATCGGCGAACTTCTGGGAAGCCCCTGGCAGGACCCCAGACAGGGGGTGACTGTGAGGGAAGGTAAGGGGGTCGGTGCAGTGGAGGTGCCGCGGGGAATCCTTTACCATTATTACAGCTTTGATTCCAATGGGCGAATAATAAAGGCCGACTGCGTCATCCCCACCAGTCAAAACAACGCTAACATCCACTATGACCTGCATGAACTGGCTACAGTCATGGCAGATCAGGGGAAAGACGACATGGAAATTCGACTGCTTGCAGAGATGCTGGTTCGTGCATACGATCCCTGTATCTCATGTTCGGTGCACTAAGGATTGGCAAAGCCGGTGAGCTTACAGTGTACACGGCCACCCAGGTCATAGGATTGAGTCTGGGTGTTGAAGAGCAGATTGTTCCCTCGAATCTTGATTTGCTCCCCGACCAGCCGGGTCTTTCCCGGTGAGTGAGCCATGTTGGTCTTGTCGTTGTAGACCAGGAGATTGGTGTAGAGTTCTATCTTGTCTTTGGGCTTAATGATAACCACTTCATCTATCATGGTGAGGATGGCAGCCTGTTTGTCCAGGATTCCCTGCCGGGCAGTGATAAAGGTCTGTTCCCCATCGTTGCCGGTAACAACGGCATCCACATTGTCCATTCGCACCTCGTTGACACTCCCGCCTGTAAAGGCCTTTTCCGCTACGATTTCCAGGGTGGTTTTCCCCTCTTCACTCTGGGTGATATGAACAGTATTCATGTTGAAGTTGTGTTCATCCTGAGGACGTTGGGCAAGGGAGGGGTCATATCCTCCTCGGGGTGACAGGAAGGCGGCCATTGGAATACGCCATACAGGGAAGGTGAGAAAGAGAAGCAGGGGAATGAGCCAGACCAGACGTCTTGAGGAGGTCATCGGTTCATGTAGAGTTGAAAAAATTCCTTGTGCCTGCCCTGGGCCTCAAGGATCAGGTCACAGAGTTCACGTACGGCGCCATGGCCACCAGACTGTTCGCTGGTGTAGTGGACCATCTCCCTGACTTCTTTTACCGCATTGGCAGGAGCAACTGCGAGACCGACTCGTTTGAGAAGCACCATATCCAGCCAGTCATCTCCCATGTAGGCAATCTCAAAAGGTTTGAGACCGGTTTTTTTGATGATCTCCTTGTAGGCGTCAAGCTTGTTCTTTGCCCCTTGGTACAGGTGGGTGATCTTCAGGTCCTCACTGCGGCGAATGAGTGCTTCGGAGCTCCTGGCTGTGATGATACCCACTTCCACACCAGCATCCTGAAGCATGCGCAGACCAAACCCGTCCTGGGTGTTAAAGGCCTTGGATTCTTTGCCTTCGTGGGAATAGATGAGGTTGCCGTCGGTGAGCACCCCGTCCACATCAAGCAGCAGGAGTCTGACCATTTTTGCCTTGGGCAGTGCTGCCTGCCAGGCCTGGCTGCGGCCTTCATTTTCGGCCTTTTCCCTGGATCTGCGCCGGTAGCCTTCAAGTACTTCGCAGTCAGACGGGTAGGCGCCGGGTTGTGATGGCGAGGAGCAGGATTCGTTATCCATGACAGGTCTTCAAGTAAGAAAAGGTTAGGCGGAAACAGCTTCTCTGATCCGTACCAGTTGCACAAGAATTTCCTCAATTTGCTTCAGGGCCACGGAGTTGGGGCCGTCACAGAGGGCCTTGTCAGGGTCGGGGTGCACTTCCATGAACAACCCGTCTATTCCTGCGGCAACAGCTGCACGGGAGAGGGGGGCGATAAATTCACGCTGGCCGCCGGAAGAGCCCCCTGCTCCACCAGGTAGCTGTACAGAGTGGGTGGCGTCATAGATCACAGGACAGTCAAAACCGCGCATGACGGGAAGGGAACGCATGTCCACCACCAGGTTGTTGTAGCCAAAGCTTGCGCCTCGCTCCACCAGCATGGTCTTGCTGCCTCCGGCACCCCGGATTTTATTTACTCCGTTTTCCATATCCCATGGTGAGACAAACTGGCCTTTTTTCAGATTGATCGGTTTGTTGGTACGTGCTGCAGCCACCAGCAGGTCTGTCTGTCTGCAGAGAAAGGCTGGAATCTGGAGGATATCCAGGACCTCGGCAGCAGGTGCCACCTGACTGCATTCATGGATGTCGGAGATGACTGGAACCTGCATCTCTTCCCGGATTCGGGAGAGGATAGAGAGGCCTTCTTCCAGCCCAGGTCCCCGGTAAGAGTCAAGGGAGGTACGGTTGGCCTTGTCAAAGGAGGCCTTGAAGACGTACGAGAGGCCCAGCCGAGCGCAGATCTCCTGCATCTCTCCAGCCACTCTGCGCGCCAGTTCTTCAGACTCCAGGGCACAGGGACCGGCGATGAGGAGCAGAGGTTGGCCTGAGCCCACCTCTATTCCGTTTCCGTCAGGAGTGGCGACAGGGACAGCTGAGACAGAAGTCATCATTGCGCCTTATGGATTATGGCCGCAGCAATGAAGTCGGTAAAGAGCGGATGCGGCTTCATGGGCTTGGATTTGAATTCGGGGTGAAACTGGCAGCCGAGGAACCAGGGGTGGTCAGCGATTTCGACTATCTCAACCAGATTGTTGTCCGGAGAAGTTCCTGAGATAACCAATCCTTTTTCTTCCAGCTGTTCCCGGTAGTCGTTATTGAACTCAAAACGATGGCGGTGACGTTCGGAGATCTCGTCCGCTTTGTAGGCCTTCTTGGCAAAGGTTTCTTCAATCAGGACACAGGGATAGGCACCAAGGCGCAAGGTGCCGCCCAGGTCAGAGGTCTCGTCGCGGACCTGCACCTGCTTGGTACGGTAGTCGAACCACTCCTTGATCAGGTAGATGACCGGATCCGGAGTTTTTTCATCAAGTTCAGTGGAGGTGGCCTTTTTCAGGCCCAGTACATTGCGGGCATATTCCACAACCGCGAGCTGCATACCCAGGCAGATTCCGAAGAAGGGGATTTTATTTTCCCGGGCATAGGTAATGGCCTTGATTTTTCCTTCCACACCACGCGGACCGAAACCGCCGGGAACGAGGATGCCGTGACAGCCTTCGAGCAGGGCAGCAGGATCTTTGTCTTCCAGGTCTTCGGCACTGATGTAGCGCAGTTCCACCTTCACGTCATTGGCCACCCCACCATGGATCAGAGATTCATGCAAGCTCTTGTATGACTCGGTGAGGTCCACATATTTTCCGGTGATGGCTATGGTGATGGTATCTTTTGGGTTTTTGATTTTGTGGGCCAGTTCTTCCCAGGGTGCAATATTGGGTTTTCCTGTCCAGATGTTCAGGAGTTCGAGGATCTTGGTATCGATCCCCTCCTTGTGCAGACTCAGGGGCAGCTCGTAGATGCTGTCTACATCAATGGCGGTGATGACTGCATCTGTGGAGACGTCACAAAAGAGTCCGATCTTGGCCTTGAGGTCGTCGGCCAGGGGGACCTCGGTGCGGCAGACCAGGATGTCAGGCTGGATGCCGTCTGCGCGCAGCTCTCGAACAGAGTGCTGGGTGGGCTTGGTCTTGACTTCACCGGCAGCCCTGATATAGGGGATCAGAGTGAGGTGGATATAGAGTGTGTTTTCTCGACCCAGGTCGCCGCGTAACTGGCGGATGGCCTCGATAAAGGGGAGTCCCTCGATATCGCCTACCGTGCCGCCGATCTCGATGATGGCCACATCCACACTGCCTTCGAGCTGGACCACGGCCGCCTTGATCTCATCGGTGATGTGCGGGATTACCTGCACCGTACCGCCGAGATACTCTCCTCGTCGTTCTTTGGTGATAACCGAGTAGTAGATTCTGCCTGAGGTGTAGTTGTTTTTCTGGGCCATGACCGCGTTGGTATAGCGTTCATAGTGGCCCATATCCAGGTCTGTCTCGGCTCCATCGTCGGTGACAAAGACCTCACCGTGCTGGAAGGGATTCATGGTTCCGGGATCGACGTTGATATAAGGATCGAGTTTCTGGAAAGTGACGGTCAGACCCCTGCATTCAAGGAGGGCGCCAATGGAGGCGGCAGCCAGTCCTTTACCAAGAGAGGAGAGTACGCCGCCTGTCACAAAGATAAATTTGGTCCGTTTGGATGTATTTGAATTTTTCATGCCGCACTATAGCGCTTCGGATCTCATTTTGAAACCAAAAAAGAAACGGGAAAAAGACCTTTTCTTTCTTGTTTCCTTTGTGATGAGTGCATATAACTTAAAAGCAGGAATGGTTCTCGTTTACTGGAGGCTTGGTATGTCAAAACACATAAGAATAACGGCAATTGTCATTTTTTGGATGATACTTTGTGGAATAAGTTGGAGGTCGGTTATGGCAGAGGAACGAACGGCAAATTTTGGTGGAGGCTGTTTCTGGTGCATGGAGCCGCCTTTTGAGCAACTTGCAGGGGTGATTGATGTTCAGGCCGGATACAGTGGTGGTACGGAAGAAGAAGCCACATACGAGCAGGTGAGTGGAGGTCGCACCGCTCATTATGAGGCTGTGCAAGTGCGCTATGATCCAATGAAAATTTCCTACGGGGAGCTGGTGGAGGTCTTTTGGAAGCAGATAGATCCCACAGACTCCGGTGGACAGTTTGCGGATCGCGGTTCCCAGTATAAAACCGCTATTTTTTATCAAAATGAGAAGGAAAGAGAGGTGGCAGAGGTCTCTAAAGAGAATCTGCAGCAGTCAGGCCTCTTTGACAAACCCATCCAGACGGAAATTCTGTCAGCACGGCCATTTTACCAGGCAGAAGAGTATCACCAGGATTATTATAAGAAAAATTATGCTCACTATTCGGCCTACAAGGCCGGATCCGGGAGAAAGGACTTCGTAGAAAAGGTGTGGCCGCAAAAGCTGGCCCAGCAGCAGGGGAGGTATCAAAAACCGTCGGATAAGGAACTGCGTTCCAAGTTAAGCGGTCTCCAGTACAAGGTGACCCAAAAGGAAGGAACTGAACCCGCTTTTCGTAATGAATATTGGGATAACAAGGCCGAAGGCATTTATGTGGATATAGTCTCCGGCGAACCTCTCTTCAGTTCAAAGGACAAGTTTAAATCAGGCACGGGCTGGCCCAGTTTTACCAAACCCCTGGACGTCGAAAATATTGTGGAGAAAAAGGACCGCAGCTTTTTCACGATTCGCACCGAGGTGCGCAGCAGCCACGGAGATTCCCATTTAGGCCATGTCTTTGCCGACGGCCCGGCCCCCACAGGCCTGCGCTACTGCATCAATTCCGCATCGTTGCGCTTTATCCCCAGAGATAAACTGGGAGAAGAGGGGTATGGAGAGTATCGGGTGCTGTTTGAGGGAAAGGAGGGAAGAGAGTAAAAGAAGATGGGTGTTTCCTGTAGGAGCGGATTTATCCGCGAAATCGGAGTTGGCATAAGCCGCTGTTCTGTTTGCGCCGTACGGGGGCGTGTTCGCGGTTGAAACCGCTTACCTGGTTCCGCGGTGTTTGTTGGCCCCCGTGGTCTTCCAGATGCCCACCCTTGTCTGTAGGAGCGGATTAATCCGCGAAATCGGAGTGGGTGCATAAGCCGCTGTTCTTTTGCATCGTACGGGGGCGTTTTCGCGGTTGAAACCGCTCCTACTTCCCTAGATGGCTCGATACTAATCTCAAACTTTCAGTCTATGGCGTGAGGACTGTGTTTCAGGGGCGCACCTTCTTGTTATTGAACTTTGAGGCAAATAGCTTCCACAAAGGCAGGGGAACATTCTTTTGTTCTATCAACGAGATCAGTGCAAATACCACCCCAACTTTCAGCCGCCCAGGATTTGCTACTACTTTTGACTGCGCGATTATTGCTGGTAAAAAAAATTCCATCGGCACCACAACTTATTGAGCCCCCGTTACCTTGTAACCGGAGGGACATTTTGCTACCAACTGAAGAGTGTTGCATAGATATGAAGTGGAATTGGATTCCCTTACTACCACTACGTCCATGGATGCAGATCTGCCCAAGGGAATTACAACTGTTTTATTTTGCGCAAATGACGGTGGAATATGAATGAAAGATAAGAAAGCTGCAATAGCGATCGAAACAATCAAGTGGAATTTCATCATGGCGTTATTTTCCTTACTCTTTTTATCAGTGTGCATAACTTATCCCACTTGAAGATGCCGGCAAAATGAGAATCAATTACGTATCCCTGCGTTTTATTCCCAGGAACCACCGGCCGGAGGTTTAACTTTTTTCAGTTAATTTGGGAAAAACATAACCGTGAGATTGGCATCACTGATATCCGTGGTACCGGAATACTCATTACACACCAGCCTGAATGTGACTTCACCGGCCTCCGTGATATCAAATCCTCTTGTTGCTCCAAATGGAATAAGCCTATTTTGAGAGTTATGACCACCACTTATAATGGCAGCGTTGAAGTCTATATTGGTGGAATCTTTGGTGATACTGCATCTGGCATATGAACTGGCTAAGTTATTCAAGTCCATATAGCCACTGGCATTGGCAATAATTACTCCGGCACTCGGGACATTCATTACAACCGTGCGAATAACAGTATCCGTAGCCGTCAGTACTACTTCACCGTTAGCACCATCGAAAGCAGCTTCTGTTTGAGCCGACTTAAATAAAGGGATAACGGTGACTTTGTTATGGGCGAAGACCTGACTACTGATAAAGATAGCAATGATAAATGCGAGGCTACGGGTAAAATGAATCATTTTTGTGCTCCTTTATGTTGAGTGTTTGTAAATTATCCTATCTGTAATTGCTTGTAATATAAAAATTAAAAGTCACTGAACAGGCGTATTTATGACTCGTTAGACCTCTTCATTCTCCTGGCAATAAAAAAGCCGAGCTACCTTATCAAAAAGAAGGTAACCCGGCTGACTTGTAAGCCCCGTGGTTTTCCGTCCCTGTCTTGCAACAGGTTTGGCTTTATCTCTGTTTGTCCTTTGTTTTTACATTATAAGATATAAAAATTGAGGAGTCAAATAGGATGGGAAGCGGGGGATAAGTAACCGCAACTAAGCAGCTAGAGCCTACCGTTTTTGCGCATTAGCGAATTTTTCTATGGTGGCTGAGGCTTCTTCGATGAAACCAAAGCCCAGTGCAGGCAGCCCGCTTTCTGCGGCAACCAGGATAACGAGATCCTTTCCGAACAGTTGATTCTGCCAGTCAATGGTCCTTTTATCCATAGGAGTATCGATTGCGGCTGGGCGATCCATAATATGTCCTTCTTTGAGGCGATATTTAAAGTGACGTTTAAAGTAGTACCAGGCGTCTACATCTGTCGCTAAATCTGTCCTTTTAATAATATCGACAAGAGTGAACAAAAAACTATCGCCAACGATGAGGATCGATGGCTTTTCCGAATTTGCTGTTGGGTCGATAGCGAAAACAGGATAATCGGTTACAGGTGATGTGAGAGCGTTATCCCAGAGGTTGAGCACACCTCCCAGGTCTGCCTCTACAGGTTCCGATGGGCGCGATTCTATATGATCCAGGGGCGGAATTTGTAGCGGGACTCTGAGCTGATGATTGACCAGGGGAGCCAGGTTTTTCCAGGCAAGGTAAGCGCCATACTTGTTCCAGTGCACCCCACTGGGCCCAAAAAGTTGGTAGCCCTTCTCTTGTTTTTCGTTCAGAAAGAGGGTGTGGCTGTCAACAAAGTACACCCCATGTTTCTCAAGAGAGGCCCTTGCCTGTTGGTAATCGGTGGTAATTCCAGGCTCCAGCGATTCTTTACGGAGATCGTCTGGAATGTATTCCGGATAGAGTTCTGCCTTACTTGCTGCAATTACATAGACAAAGGCAATTCCCAGATCCTCCAACTGGTCCTGCAGCTTGCGTAAGCCCAGAATCCGCGCGTCAATGAGTGAACCGTCGTCCTTTGAGGCGGTGTCAAGTTTTGCTATATATACCATTTCATAGAGCCAGTTATCTTTACCAATGACGACATCGGTCCCTTCGGTACTGGTTATGCGATGAAAGAGAGAGTAGTGGAGCTGATTGTTAGTTTTGACGAGATAGTCTCGTAGGCCGAGCCTGCTGTCTCTCCGTTTACTGTACTGTTCTTGGAAAGAGCCGTCCAGCCAGCCAGTCGATGACCAGTGAGCTCTGGGGGGATCTGTTTCCTTGCCGACCAAGGTAGTGCTTGGCAAAATGTTGAGGCTGTGTTGAAGGGTCGGCAGAAAGAGGATCAGGACGAAAAGAAGACAGTAAACGCGTAAGAGCATGGTAGTCCCTAAAACCTGAAATAAATGAAAGGGTTAAAGCTACCCGAGGCGAGGGAACATGTCGACAGGACTAAAAGGAGGATGGAGCCGGAGAACTGGGCTCCTGTTTGCCACCAGGCCTTGTTGTCCATTGCTTCCAACCTACGGTAAAGGTCAGGCGGCAGGATAAGAGGGATGAAAGAAAAGAATATAGCCATGGTGAGGATACTCAGGTGGTAGCTGTCTATAAATGCAGGTATCTTTACCGGTGTACCAGTTCCCGGATGACCGGCAAGGGAGCCGAGAAAGGAGAAGGCCTGTGGGAGGGTCTCAGCTCTGAAAAAGACCCAGGCCAGCATGATAAGGACAAATGTTGTCGGTACTGTAATAAGTGTAGGCCAGGGCTTAGGCCAGGTACGGTTCCCTATCTTGTCGAGAGAAAGAAAGAAACCGTGGATGGCACCCCAGACCAGAAAATTCCACGATGCACCGTGCCAGATTCCGGAGAGGAGAAAGACCAGCCATAGATTGAAGGTTGTGCGGACCGGGCCATGTCGGTTGCCACCAAGCGGGAAGTAAAGATATTCGCGCATCCAGTTGGAAAGTGAAATGTGCCACCGTTTCCAGAACTCGGTAAAGTTACGGGCGATATAGGGGGCATTAAAATTCTCCAGATATTTGAAGCCCAGCATTCTCCCCAGGCCGATGGCCATGTCGGAATATCCGGAGAAATCAAAGTAGATTTGAAAAGTATAACAGAGGATGCCGAGCCAGGCAAAGCCAGTGTCCGGAACCCCCTGGTCAAGGGCAAATGCATGATCAGCAATTTCACCAAGTGCGTTGGCGATCAAGACTTTTTTCCCTAGGCCAAGGCAGAACCGCCATATCCCTGAGAGCATGAGGGAGGATGTGTGTTGCCGGTCGGTCAGCTGTCGAGCCACATCATGATAGCGGATAATGGGTCCGGCAATAAGCTGTGGGAAAAGAGAGACATAAAGGAAGTAGTTGGTAAAGCTTTTCGCAGGCTTGTTGGTGCCGCGATACACATCCATGAGATAGCTGATCTTCTGGAAAGTGAAAAATGAGATTCCGATGGGCAGGGCTATGTTGGTCCAATGGAAGCCTGTCATTCCAAGGAGTTCTAATAAAGGAGTCATTTCTGCAACAAAGAAGTTGGCATACTTGAAATAGAAGAGGACCCCCAGGTTGATGATCAGGCCTGCGGCAAGGAATTTCTTTCGTCGGTCCCGGTTCTCTGAGTCCTCACTGGATGGTTGGAGATTTGCGGCAATGATGAAGTCGGCGAGGGATGAAGCCAGGAGGAGAAAAATAAAACGTGGTGCCCCCCATGAGTAAAACCAGACA
>JAQYVF010000176.1 GCA_030145625.1 Desulfocapsa sp.
CTGTGCTGGGCAAACCATTCCCTTCGTTCATCCACCACAAGCGGTTCAATATCCGCTGTACAGTTTCCTGCCGCTACTGCTTGATTATAGATGTTGATTATCGGTTCCAGGTCGCCTGGCTTGGCGTTTCGTATTTGCATGCGTGAAATCGGGGACAGACCACGTTTATCTGGCATCTTCCTGCTCTTTTGTTTTCTTTCGCGGTCTGCCTGCTTTTCCCGGAGTTACCCGGCGACCAAGCGTGGCGGCTATTTCTTCTTTGAATCGTGGGTTGCCAAGGGCAAAATTTCCGTTGGTGGCTTGACGAATCTGATCAACGATGCCGGGATCCAGTTCATGACGAAAAAGTTTCCGATAGGCGGCCTGTCTTTTTTTACCGGACCGGCCAAGACTCAGATAGACGGAATGGGGGCTCAGCAGGTCAGATCTTTCGCCCTGCCCATTGCAGGCATAGCTTGACCAACGGTATTCACCCGGGTGCGAAACAATATTGGCACGGACGGGATTTAGCTCAATGTATCGTTGACATGCCAGCAGATAGTCCTCCTGCTGGGCGATGCAGGAACGAAAACGCCCCTCCCACAGAGTCCCGCTACGTTGATATGTGCGGTTGACGTATTGTACATACCGTTGCCCTAAACGTTTCATCAGCATTCCAGCACTGTTCGTATGAGCTGGGGTTACTAGAAGGTGGACATGGTTGGTCATCAGAACATAGGCATGGACAGAACAACCTGTTTCGCGACTGTATTTCTGCAACCAGTCCAGGTAGAAACAGTAGTCTTCGTCCGTATAAAAACAGGCTTGTCGATTGTTTCCGCGCTGGATCAGATGCAGGGGAATACCAGGTATAATGATTCGAGGTCGTCGTGGCATAAGTTTATGGATATCATTCTTTAACATTATTTTCCACTAAATAATCGTGGTCTGTCCCCTATTTACTTTAGTCATGACACCTTCCTCCTGTGCTGCAGCTCTGGCAGCGTTAATAGTTTCAGCAAGTGAGCCAATGGCATCAATCATGCCGATTTCAAGGGCTTCAGCCGCTAAATGGACCTTCGCATTTCCAAATTTTTCCTGTACCTCTTCAGGAGTAAGGCCACGCCCGGCAGCCACTCCTTCAACAAACATGGCGTGATAGCGATCAGTCGAATCCTGCAGGTACGCTTCTCCCTTCTCAGACAGTGGCTCCGCATCATTGGCGATCCGTTTATATTCCCCGGAGGTAATAAAGGTCCGTTTGATCCCGGCCTTAACATCTGCCTGGGACCTGTCATAGTGGCAGATAACCGCAGACACAGACCCGATACGCGCAGTGCGATAGGCAGTGATACGATCACAGACAGAACCGAACCAATAGGCCCCGGAGGCCATGGTCCCGTCCACATAGGCATGTACAGGTTTGACCCCGCGATTGGCCAGCATCCAGTCGGCCAGTTCAGCAGTGCCGTCCACAGTGCCGCCTGGTGAATCGATGGACATCACCACGGCCAATATGGCAGGATCGGTCAGGGCATCCTCGATCTGCAGCTGGATCCGCTGGGTGGAGACACCACCGGACATGGCATCAAACATGCCCATGCGCTTGCCGATAACCCCGTTCATGGAGATCACCGCCACACCATCGACAACTTCATACGGCTTGTGGCGCTCTTTATTGGTGTATTCCTCAGTACTGTTGGTATTGACCAGAGCCATATCACTGAGACGACCAACCAGCCGGGCAGAGATAATATCGTCAACAACCTTCAAGGTTTCTTTTTCAAGCACCCAGGCTGTGGTCTGCAAAAATCTACTTGGCATTCGGTTTTCCTGTGGTAGAAGTTGGATAGACAAGGCCGTGCTGCCTCTCAATCTCTTGCTCATGAGCAAGCACCATGGCAACGTCCTCTTCCCAGTCCCTTCCATCTTCAGCTGCAATATCGGTCTGGGTTTTCTGTTTATATTTCCACTTCATGATATTGGCAGAGGCCTCTTTGACCGGATCAATATGGCCCTTTGGCGGTACAATCCATTTTGACTGGCAGTAGGCATCCATATGGCTGTAAAATTTGGGCATCTCGATATAGTCCCGCAGCCAGCATTCCTCCATAAGCATGGACCACACCGGTTTACAGAAATGCCTGATCAGCCACTCCTGCCGCTGGCCAAATACGCGCCAGGCCTCCAGCAGGGCAGCACGGGCAGAGGAATAGTTCATGTCGCCGTACTTCTTGGCCGCAACCTCATAGGGGATCCCGGCACAGGATGATGCAGCCCGCAACACCGTCTCGATAAACGGTACAAAGTTGTCCCCAGGCCTGTTGGCAGACAAGAGTTCCGGCTCCTCACCAGACCTGCCGTAGAGGATCTGGCCTGCATCCCAGTCCTCATACATCTTGCCGCTGGCATTCTTCTGAATATTGCCAACGCCACCGGCTGCAGCAATGGCCGCCGCATCAGGTTCAGGTGTCTTGATAAAGAGGGCCAGGGCAGAGGTGATGATGTTAGACACCACCTCAGAATCAAGGAGGTCACTGAGGTCCCGGAAAAACTTCATAGCCGGAGAGAAAAAGACTTCACCCCGGTACTGGTCCGGCTGTTTTTCCATAAAGCCATGGAAAACACGCTGCCGGTGACCTTTCCAGGCCTTCATATATTTGAAGTTTTTGGAGTGGAGCTGGTGCGGTTTACGAGTGTTGTTGTGGATCCAGTATCCTACAGGGCACCATCACTGTCCACCTGCACCCCATCAATGATCATAGGGTCATTCAGCTTGTCAGATGGTGTTTTCAAGCGCAGTGGATCAACAATCTGCAGCTTGAGGGCATGGCGGTCTGACTTCTTCTTTTTCATCCTGGCCACTACCAGGTATTCGCCGCGATTGAGCATGCAGCGATCCATGAGCAGACAGTAATCCTCAAAGTGTTTTTTCTGGGTAATGTCGCAGTTTTTGGAAAAGAGTTTCCACTCCCATTCCTGCTGCCGCTGGGTAAGAGATATCTGCGCCGGGACCATAGGCACCTGGTCGCTCTTGATCTTGGCCTGTGCTCGAAAGCCACTACCAACCGTATTGATATTGATCGACTCGATCAGTCCGGCTACATGCGGATCATTTGCTTCCAGGTCCAGGGATCTCTCAACGATCTTGACCCGACTGCGAGGCATCACAGATTCTGGGACAACTCGCGGGTTCCAGTTGGACATGGTCCCTTGTGATCCGGCAGCCCGCCGCTCGATGATCTGAGGAGGTCCGGCCTTTGGTCCGGATCCTGATCCGGGTAAGGAGAGGTGAGAGGCAGAATTCATCTGGCCATTCTCCCTACAGTGCGGGTCATACCGCCATAGCCACCGCCTGCATCAAGGTCGGCCCGTTCCGCAATAAGATCATTTTCGCGCTTGTAGAGAGTAGTCAGGTCAGCCATGGTCCGGTTATTACCAAGACCTGTCCCATAGGACTGGGCACTTTCTGCACTTCTGATTGAAGCTCTGACAGACGCTAGGTCTTCGGTTACTTCTATACGGGTACGGGCCATACTCACCTCGATGTAAAAGGATAGGAGAGAAACGACGTTACCCACACAGAGTAACCTATGGTTTTACCCATGCAGGACAGAAGAAGGGGGTGAATCCCGGAGAGTATCGAAATGACCCAGCTCGACCCCGAACAACCCCGGAGAATCCCGTTTTTTAGGGAAAAAAAGCTTGACAGGTTCTGGGAGGGGGAAAATCCACGTCAAACGGGACAGGGCAGAGCAGAGGAGGAAAAAGAGCAAAAAAAAGGCCCGCCGAATGGCAGGCCTATGGTGGTTGAATGTGGTTACTGGTTACTGGTTGCTGATAGCAGGGCTAAGTGTTTTTGGAATGTTTTTTTAGAAATAACGTGAAAATGGGTATTTATACCTATAGGAAAAATCTCGCAGTTATGATTAAGTGAATGCCGATTCATTTTTAGATAGGTACCGGGAATAAGACTTATTTTCCATGTAGTTCCTTTTGTTATCACAATAAGTGGAAACTTTTTTCCACTTTAAGCTCGTCAATATGATGGAAACTTTCCACTTATTAATACTGTTGTGCGAGAATAAAAATGATATATCCCAGTAGAACCCATCTCTTAGACACATCAGCAATGATAAAGCTTGTTCTAAATGAAGTGGGGAGCTCAGAATTAAAGACATATATTTCTAAAAATTCAACCTTTTGGACTACCTCAGTTTGCTTTGGAGAAGCACTTGGTATTTTGAAGGTTGAGCACTTCCATCGTAAAAATATATCCAAAAAGAAGTACTTGGCTAGCGTAGAAGTTCTTGTATCCTACTTAAAGCAAAAAATATCAATACAGGAAGTGAATATCGCTGATAGACAAATATACTCTAAAATCGAAGATACAGTAAAAAAACACTTACTTGATTTCGCAGATGCTATTCAGTTGGTGACATTAACAACTGGCTTTCCTTCAGTTTTCGAAGGTGAATCAAAAACTATCTTTATCACGGGGGACAAAAAACTGGCCATAGCTGCTACAAACGAGAAAATTCGAGTTTGGAATATTGTAAAAGAGCCTTGCCCACCACCTATCGACCTGTAATTAATGACAAAACGCGAAACAAGCCAATAAGCGCTGCCCCCAAGCACGTCCGCTCTCTGGCCTTAAGCAAGTTTCGTGTTTACCTGCTTCGGCCAATAGCCTGTTCGCTTGGGGCAGCTTATCGAAACGGTTAGCATCTAGTAAATAAATTCATTAACCCAAACAATGAGGGCATCATGGGCTATAAAACAATCAAGACAACGGTAGAAATTGAAGCGGCTGATATTCCGGCAATGGAAGATATGCCAATCGAAGAATACAGAGAATATCTAAAATTCGGGATGATCCATGTTGATCACCATGATATTTTAAGATCACTCGTAGCCGGTTACCCTCTTGCTTGTAATAAAACCCAATTAAAAGAACTAATTTCTTATCTGTCCGAAATTGGCAAATCTTTAAAGGATTAGTTCTTTGTCGATCCAGGCAGTAATTTCTACGCTAGATCCCAACCTGTGCTTGATTTTTTTATTTGCTTCTGCTTGCCACCAAAACAGAGGGGTCAACAGAGGGGTCAGACTTATTAAATATTTTCTCTGCTGTGACAAGATCCTCTTTTGTGTCAATTTCTGTCCATTGAAATCCGGAAATATCTAAAGCGTAAAAAGGAATGTTTTTTTCGATTAATCGTTCATACGCACCTTCATAATATTCCTGATAGTTTTTTTCATCAGTCATCATTATTTCTAA
>JAQYVF010000065.1 GCA_030145625.1 Desulfocapsa sp.
AATGAAATTCACCTCACTGCTTACTCGCCTCTGGGTTCGTTTGATAGACCTGCTGGAATGAAAGGGAAGGATGAGCCCGTTCTTCTGGAAGAACCTGTTATTGCGACTATTGCTGATCAACGCGGCGCGACGCAGGCCCAGGTTCTTATCAGTTGGGCAATTCAGCGTGGAACCGGGGTCATTCCAAAGTCTGTCAATCCTGAGCGGATGAAGCAAAATCTGGAGGCCGCTACGGTGTCGCTGACAGAGGATGACATGCAGGCGATAGCAGGACTTGATCGTAATCGTCGCTATGTCAGCGGAGATTTCTGGTCGCCCAAGGGCAGTCCGTATACAATGAATAATCTTTGGGATGAGTAGGTAGCTGTCTAAAGGTACTTTAAGAAACTCTTTCAATGGGCAAACTGATAATGAAGGTTGTTCCCCGCCCAAGATCCGTCTGTACATCAATACTGCCATGATGTTTATTGACAATCACATCATGGGCAATTGCCAGGCCCTGTCCGGTTCCCTTGCCCACTTCCTTAGTGGTATAAAAAGGCTCAAATACTCTCTCAACTACTTCGTCGGGCATTCCACCCCCAGAATCGGTAATGTGTATTCGCGCATAGTTGCCATCTTTTATCGTTTGAATGGTGATAAGTCCCTTGTTTTCTGCATTTTTCTGCGTGTGTTCTGCTATGGCATGGGCACTGTTAATTATCATATTAAGAAAAACCTGGTTTAATTCATCAGGATAACAGGGAACAAGGGGAAGTGTGGTGTCCAGTTGCATGTCCATTTCAGCGGCATATTTCCATTCATTCGTGGTTAGTGTGACGGTACTCTGAATCCCGATATTGATGTCGGACGGTTCCAGCTCTCCACTGCCGGGGTGGGAGAAGTTCTTCATGGCACTGACAATTTTGGTGATACGACGAAGCCCTTCCTGGGATTGAATAAGTGCCTTTGGGATTTCTTCCTGTAGAAATTCCCAGTCAGCCGTCTCAAAATATTCCTTTGCCGTGCTGGCAAAATTGTCTTCCAGTTTCTTGTCATTGTGTGCCGTGGTTATAAGCCTGGATAATTGTTCCAGCAGCTCACTGATATCCGTGGAAGCATCATTGAGAAAATCGATGTTGGTACCCACATATTGGGTCGGAGTATTTATTTCATGGGCAATACCTGCAGCCAATCGACCGACGGACTCAAGCTTTTCAGCCTGATGCAGTCTCGATTCGAGGGAAAGTTTTTCCTTAAAAAGCTCTTCCTTTGTTTGAATATCTGCCTTAATTGATTCGAGCATTTTATTTAGAATTATCCCAAGACGACGCGTTTCAATAGATCCAGTGACGGGTATGGCAGCATCAGCGATACTGTCATACTCAATTTTTTGGGCGGCAGTAGTAAGAAGTTGTAAGGGGTGTGTCAGGTTTCTGGAAAGCAATAAAGAAAGAGTGAAGGCAAAGAGCAGGACTATTATTGAGAGTAAGAGGATATAGTGTGTAATTTCCTTGGCAGGGGCCTCAATTTCATCGGTATAAACAGAAGAGGCAATATACCAGTCCAATGGTTCAAAATATGTTATATGAGATTTTTTCCAGAAACGGAATTCGCCTTTATGGGTAGGTGGTTTGTCCCAAATATATTCAAGACTTTTTGTAGGAGATTTTGCTACTGCGATCAGATCATTTAGGATAGGGTTTCCAGTGAGGGGATTTAAAAGTTTTGAAGAATCCACAAGCTCAAGGCTGGGGTGAATGAGGATGTCGTTAGCACTGTTAAAAAGATACATGTAGCCACTTTCTCCTATAGATATTTTTGAAAAAGTTTCTTTGAGGGTGGCAAGGATAGAGTTAAGTTGCTTCTGCATACCCCGCTCAATATCATCAACATAAATCCCGGTTCCAACAATCCAGTTCCATTCCTGAAAAAGTTTTACATAGGCCAGCTTGGCCTGCATAGTTGTTTGGTTGTCTTTGTTTGGCTTGGGCCAGAAGTATTCCACATAACCTTCACCATTCTGAATAGCCACATCTACAGCGGCAGCAAAGAAATTATTTTTTGTTCCCAGGGCAGAATTGAAAGTAGGATTGTTCAGAAGTTGTCCATTGAGTTCGGGATTCGGCGGGTACATTATCATTCGGGGAATGGGGCGGCCGGTATCGTTAATCCAAATATAGTCTATCCCATTGGAGTAACAGATTTGTTTTATGTCATCCTGGGCCTTTTGTTTTGCTTTTTCTTCGGTAAGTAGTCCTTCCTTAAATTTTTTGTGAGATTCTTCAATGTTGAGCATGGCAAGACGAATAATGGTGTTTAATTTTTCTTTTTTTTGATCCAATAAGGCTTGCCTATGAAAAAGAAGGGTTTCGTATTGACTCTCAACAGTTAGTCCTATTGCTTCAACGAGCTGCTGAGCGTTCTTGTTTTGCAGCGTGGAAATTTGGTGTTCTGTTTCCTTTTTGACAAAGAAGGTTGTCAAAAGCATTGACACAAGAACAGTCCCCGTAAGTGCCACCAATATTTTTGACCGTAAAGAGGTGAACATAAATTTGAGGTTCATTCTTTTTTGATGCCTTTGAGAAGGGGATGCGTCAGTTCAATAAAAGCGCTGTCATTTATGGTAAGTCTATCGTCAATTATTTTTATAATCCAGAAAATAAAAATGGATCACATGGGGATGTGTATGCATCTTTAAACAGAAGGAGATGGCTAAGAAATGGATTTGGGAGTTTTTGCTGTAGCTTGTTGTTATGACGCGGTAAAGCGTAGAGGCTGTGGCCGTCGTGCTTGATGCTGCAATATGTGATACTGTTTTTAGGGTTTTTCTGATGACGTGTATTAGTAACTTTTAAATCTCCCTTATAGCGGTAAATCATAACAACAGAAAAAGGAGAAAAAGGCAAAGTGCGAGATAAGACAGGCCCACCACTTTCCATCTCCCCATGATTTTTTCTGATCTGCGCAGGTATGGGACAAGTCTGTGCAAGTAGGGCTCAAGTTTACCAGGTTGTGGCTTTTGCCAATTTTTTTCCTGCAGAAGCGTTGTCACTTTAGGCAAAATAACGTCAAGAGCGGTTTGCTTATCTTGTTTGTCGGACGGAACCTTTTTGCCGGAAGAGAGCCGACGCCAGACAAGGAACAGCAGGTAGCCGCCAACGACTGGCCACAGGGTCTGTAAGAGTGTTGTTTTTGTAAGGGAATGGATTGCAGAGTTACCGGCCATAGGCCATAGCCAAAGGATTATTGCTGCTGAAAAGAGACTGATAGAGAAGATTACTCTGCTAGCTACTTTATCCGAGGTTTCGGTACCTTTGGTTTGTTTGAGTATAGAGAGAAAGTGGAACATGAGTAGGGTTGTGCCCATCGCTGTTAATGGAAGGAAAATCCCGCTCAGGCTATACCAGGGTTCACCGAGGCCCACAGCCAGTTCCTTGAATGCAGTTTTGGCAATGGCGCCGCTGGTGAACGGTAGTCCGGCAAGGGCCAGGGCCGGCAGCAGGATGGCGGCCATCTGCAGGTGTGATAAGGTTTTGCTTTGCTTTTCAGCAAGATCATAGGCAAAGAAGAGACTGCTTTTCGTCAGGGAATGATGTACGACATAAATGATAAGTACTGGAGTGGCAGAGAGTCCTGCTTCACGACTTAAGAGGCCAAGACCAAAAATAACGGTTATCAGCCCCATCTGGCTGACACTTGAACAGCCAAGGATAGCCCCTGCCTGTTTACGGTGCAGGCCGATAATGACACCGTATATGGCAGCGAGGCCACCTGCCACTATAAAAAAAAGTGCTTTTTGCTGACAGGATATCTGTCCAAGGGGCAGGAAGCGCAGCCATCCCAGAATGCCCGCGTTGACCATGGCTCCGGCAAGAGCAGCAGCAGCCGGAATGGGAGCTGCCTGGTAGGCCGACATCATCCAACTATGGAAAGGTAGGGCGCCGATTTTGACGCCAAAGCCGATAAAAAGAAGAACTAGGGTAAGGGGATGGTATGAAATTCCGGCAATATCATTAATGGCGAGGCTACCGGTATTATGTGCCAGGATGATCAAGGCAGTGAAGAGGGCAACTTCACCTATCATCACCAGGATGAGATAGATTCGACCGGCTTTTGCAGCATCAGCAGTTTCTTTGTGGACCACCAGGCCGTAGGCGGCAAAACTCATCACGGCAAAAAAGAGGTAGTAACCGAGCATGCCACGGGCGAGAATGAGTCCGAAGTTGCCAGCCATGGCCGTCAGAAAGAAAAGAAGAAAACGTACTCTCCTTTCATCATTTTTGAGCAGGCTGTGGCAACTGAAGCTGGCCAGAAACCAGACAAAGGCTGTGAGACAGAGAAAAATATGGCCAGTTTCGTCGAGCCCTATGTGGCTTCCCATGAAAAACCATGGCACATCTATGGTTACATTAAGCGGTGTGGTGAGAGCAGCCAGAAAGGCAGGTATGGTGGCGCAGGGAAGGAAACGTGCTACTGTTTTTTGCAATGGAGTGCAGCAAATTGCTGCCATTAACAGAGGTGTTCCGGCAGCCAGTGACAGGATTAACGCATGGAGCATCATTTGAATGGTAGAGGGGGTCATAGGCCGTATTCCCTGACAATGAAACGGACCCAGGCCAATGGACTGATCTGGGCATTGGCAACTACACCGGCGGCCATGACGATGAAGGCGGTAATAAGTGGCGGTGCAAGGAGCATCAAACGGGTCTCAAAACGGCCGAGATACTGCTCTTCAGGCCATGATCCCTGCTGTTTTCCAAACCAGGCCCTGATCAGGATGGGTAGAAAATAGCAGGCGTTGAGGAGGCTGCTCACTGCCAGTATAAATACCACCCACCAGTTTCCGGCAGCAAGCGCACCAAGTCCGAGATACCATTTGGAGACAAATCCTACTGTTGGCGGTATGCCAATCATCCCCAGAGCGCCGATGGAAAATGCTGCCATGGTGAGCGGCATGCGTCGAGCTACACCATCCATTTCGCTGATACGGTGGATGCCGAGGGTTTCTGCGAGGTTTCCGGCACAGAAAAAGAGCGTTATTTTCATCAGTCCCTGGTGTACGAGATGGACGAGTCCGCCAATCACTGCCAGAGGCTGATCAATCAGGCTTATGCCCAGGGCAATGTAGGAGACCTGACTGATGGTGGAAAAGGCAAGTCGCCGTTTGAGATCATCCTGCTGCAGTGCACGAAGAGATCCATAGAGGATGGTGATGGAGGCGACAGTGGCGAGCAGGGGCAGGACTCCAAGAAGCAACAGATTTTGGGGGCCGTATACATCAAGGACAATTCTGAGAATCCCAAAGGCCCCGGCCTTGACCACTGCCACTGCATGAAGGAGGGCGCTTACCGGGGCCGGAGCTACCATGGCCTGCGGTAGCCATCCGTGTAGGGGGACGAGTGCGGCTTTGACTCCGACTCCAATTATCAGGAGGACAAAGATTAGGGAAAGAACAGTGGCGTGGGTGTCAATAAATGTTGAAGGAAATCCAGTGCCTGTGAAATCAGTCGTTCCGACGACGGTCTGCAGTGCGACAACAGCAAAGAGAAAGACTGCTCCGCCACTGAGGGCATAGATGAGATAGTTGCGGCCGGCGCGCAACGATTTTTTAGTGCCGCGATGGATAATTAAGGGATAAGTCGTCAGCGTGAGCATCTCGTAAAAGAGAAGAAAGGTGATCAGGTTGCCGGCCAGGGCAATTCCGATGGTTACGGTTACACAGAGGCTGAAATAGCCGAAAAAATGGCTGCGGTTGGGTGAGCCTTCAAGGTAGCCCACTGCATAGATTGTGGTTAGTAACCAGAGTACACTGGACAGTGTTGCGAACAGGGCAGAGAGCGGGTCACCATTTAACAGAAGTTCTACGCCCGGAATTATCGGTAGTCGTATTTCAAAGTTGTGCCCGAAATAAATTCCTGTATCCATGGCCAGAATCAATATTATCTTCAGAATTGATCCACAGAGATTGAGAATTGTGCGCAGGCGATGCTTCTTTTCCGGCAGGGCAAAGATGATGATACCGGGAATAAATGAGCTGAGCAGTATGGCTGTCAGGAGCCATTGTCCCCAATTCATGGTAAGCCTCCCGGAAAAATCTGAGCCAGGACAACGTTACCCTGGGCCAGAATGTACAGGGGCCAGGAAGCTGCCAGGCCGAGAAGGAGGGAGATAAGGGCCAGTGCTAGGGCGGGCCATTCCATAAGTGGAGAGACGGGGGTCGGCTTGGTGAATGCATAGTCTTCCGGAATGACAAAAAAGTGGGACATGACCCGAAATACGTAGATCATTGCCAGTAGACTGCCGACAATAATCACCAGCGCCCACCACCATTGAGAGGAAGTCAGCGCCGAACTGAGTAACAGCCATTTGGCAATAAATCCTCCTGAAGGCGGCAGCCCCATGAGGCTGACTCCGGCGATACCGTATGCAAAAACTGTGATTGGCAGATTGGCTCTGATCCCGTTAAGATCTTTAATCCGGTCGTGGCCGAGGTGTAGGAAGACAGTGCCCGCAACCATGAACATTGCTGATTTAGCACAGGCATGCGCCATGGCCATGAAGATAACAATGCCCCATATATGTATATTTCCGTCTATCCTGGTAAGGGGAAAGGCTATGAATAGATAACCGAGTTGAGAAACAGTGGAGTAAGCTACCATCAGTTTCAATCTGGGCTGGCGCATGGCCTGGATTGCTCCCCATACTATTGCTATCGCACCCAGGGTTCCCATAAAGTTCAGGGCCGAAGTTGTAATGATAGGGGTAAAGACCTCGAACCAAAATCTGAATAGCAGATAAAACGATCCTTTAACAACCAGAGCCGAAAGGATGACACTTACAGGCGCCAGGGCATTGGCATGGGCAGGGGGTAACCAGAAATGCAAGGGAAACAAGGCGGTTTTCAGCAACAGGCCTATGCTCATTAAGGCCAGAGCTGCACGTATGCCCGGGGCATTTTGCATAAGATTTTGGAGTAAATCCAGGTCCAGTACTCCGCATGACCTGTAAAGAAACACAACTCCCAGCAGGTAGGTAAGTGATCCGAGAAGGCTGACGAGTAGATAGCGAAATGCTGCAAGTTGAGAAGCGGGTTTTCCAGAGAGAGCAGCCAGTGATGCGGCGGAGATCGCAATAAGTTCAAGAGTTACATAGAGATTGAAGATGTCGTTTGAGAGGAATAAGCCATTTAAGCCGGTCAGTAGCAGCATCCAAAGGGGCCAGAAATAGCGTTGTTGCTGTTGGTGGCGAGCGGCATGCCTAGGATTAAGGATACGATAGGAAAAATATCCACGGGCGTATAAGGTGACGGCAAGGCCTGTGATTGCGGTCGTAAGCAGCATGAGTAGTGCAGGGCCATCTGTTCGCAGGGTTATGCCAATGGGTGTTTGCCAGCCGCCCATATGGCAGCGCATGGGGCCGAAAAAAAGGAGTTGGTAAATCAGAATGCAAACACCAAGGAGGTTGGCCAGGGCGGCGGTCAGGGCAATGGCAAAGATCCTGCGGTTAAATAAAAAACAAAATAACCCTGCGATCAAAGGAAGAATAATGGGAACGATCATCCAGGCCGGAGCAGCAAGTTGAAAAGCAGTCACTGGTTCGATTCCTTAGGCCGCGCCTCCTGTTTTCTTCTTTCCAGCAGGTCAAGGTTCGATGTTTCCTGTACCCGGCAGGCCAGGAGCAGGGCAAGGGCTGTTACGCTTACCGAAACTACGATGCCGGTCAAAACCATGGCATGGGGGACGGGATCTATTTTTCCAAGACCCAAAGGTTTGTAGGCGGCGGCGACCAGGATGAGAAATACCCCGGTGGACATGACGTTGACTGCCAGAATCTTTCGTAAGGGGTGGGAGTGGATAATCAGAGTAAAGAGTCCCATGGCAAAGAGGATGAGCCCGGTCATGCTGTAAAGCAGGGTTGTGATCATGGCCGTTCTCCCTTGCAGGGGCCTTTTGCTTGCTCTTGGTTCTTCGGGCGTTCATCTTCAGGATGGCCGCCGGCAAAAAGTGATGCCAGAGTAAGGCCGATGGAAATGGCGCAGCCTGCCTCGATGAGCAGGATCAACCAGCCAGCCGTTTCTTCGGGATAACCGAGTAGGTCACCTGTGAGAAAAAGGCAGAAAAGGGCAACCCCGACAAAGATCAATGGCCCAAGTACCAGGCCAATACGGAGCGGGTGAGCAGGAATGGCGCGCAAGCAGGGGAGTTCGGTGACCAACATCAGAACTCCGGCTGCACCGAGAATTGCACCGCCCTGAAATGCACCTCCTGCCAGATGGCTTCCCTGCCACACGAGGTAGGCAGCAACCAGAAACATGAGAGGGACAAGCAGGCGAACGACTCCCATCTGCACCGGATTGGCCTCTCTTTCCTGTTGTGGAAAATGGGCCTTTGCCAGAGACCAGGCACCGATTACGGCAAGCAGCAGTACCATGACTTCCAGCAAGGTATCATAACCTCGAAAATTAAGGAGCACTGCGGTAACTGGACTTTTTACCCCGCTGTGCTCCTGCATGAGGGCAACAGCGTCTGCAAGCCCGGGGGGATTTTCAGGCATGGTCCAGATAATGGAACCAAGCAGCGTGGTCAGGCAGATAACGAGCAACAGGAGTATTCGCTGAAAAGCGTCAAGCCGTTTATGCCTGTTCCTGCTCCGTGTTATGATCTTTTCCTCTGTTCTCATTGCTGTCAAGTCTGCGTTCACCTTTACGGGTTCGGTTCATTCGTCTGAGGGCGGAAAGGAAAAGTGGTCCTGTCAATCCGGCACCAAGAGCTGCCTCGGCCAGAGCTACATCCGGGGCTCGCATCCTGACCCAGGCAAGGGCCATGAGCAGGCCAAAGGAGATAAAGAGCACAACCGCTTTGAATATGTCTTCAGTGCTGAGCAGGTACCAGGCAAGCCACAGCATGGTCAGGACCAGTGTGATATCGAAAAGTGTGAGGATGGAATAGATCACGATCGCATCCATGGTTTAATGTTTTTCTGCATGGCACTGCGGGCTATGAGATGGCAGGAGGCTGAACTTGCGATGAGTACCAGTAGCCAGATGAGCAGGAGCTTTGCCGTTACAGTCCAACTGCCGGATTGGAGGGCTAGGCCGCATACAATACATCCAAGCCCGACATTATCCGCCTTGGTCAGCGCATGCAGTCTGGTATATATGTCTGGAAAACGAATCAAGCCTACAGTGCCGGACCAAAAAAACGGCACCCCCATGATGATGAGTAGTGTACCGCTATTGTATAAGATTTCCATGATTGTTTTTGTTGTTATCACGCCAGGTACGGCTGACAAAGGTAACCGTAGCCAGTGCTGCCAGCAGGGCAAAGACCAGAGCGATGTCGAGCAGCACCGGGTTGTTCATGCCTGCACTGAGCAACAGGAGGATCGCTACTCCACAGGTGCCGAATAGCTGAGCTGTCATCATACGGTCAGCGGCGGTTGGGCCTCTCAGTATGCGAAACATACCAGTGGCAATGGCAGGAAGTAAAATCAAGGCAAAGATTATATGTATCCAGCTCATAAGCCTTTCTTGTTTTCGGTTGAAATGTGCATCAGGGCGGCAACATGATATTCAAGGGTTTGAATGTTTGCCCAAATGGACATGCCTCGGTCAAGGGTATGAATGGTTATGGTATTCTCATGCAGTTCGGCACTCAGGGTCCCGGGGAGCAGGCTGATTGTGTTGACAAAAAAAATCCTGGCGGATCCTTCAGGAAGAAGGGTGACATAGGAAACAAGTCCCGGGTCGAGAAGTTGCTGCGAAGAGAGGGCTCGTCGCATGACATCAAGGCCGCCACGAAAAGATTGGTATAGAAAAAAAGGAATAAAACGAAGGGCGCCGGACACACTTACAAGGCATTGAGAAGGAGGCGCCAGCATGAGGCTTAGTTTAGAGGCAAACAGTACCGCAGGTACTCCTATAATCCAACTTGAGGTATCGGATCCGGTTAGGGTAAGCCATACTGCAGAGAAGATAAAAATACGGAGAAGAGAGTGCCGGTTGACGTTTAATAAGGTGGAGTTTCTGAGAAAGTGGTGATCAGGGATCATGGTATTCGCTTTTTTCTTACCTTGGGTATGAGTTAGTATTTTTTAATTAACCTAACCCGTTATCTTATTTTCTGATATTCTGGGAGGTGAAGTCAAGGGTTTTCTTGGGATCTTGTTTTTCTGTTTCTTGTTTTTACCCCGTGTTCTTAAAGTGTCATGTGGTGTTGAGGTGTAATAAGGAAAATTATCATTGGTTATTCTGCGTCACGCAGAGTGGTAAGTTGGATGATTTTTTTGTTCGGCAGTAATCCGTCTATAGAAAATGAAATACCTGGATCTGGATGAGCGAGGTAGGTCGGTCAGAATCGTTTCCTGGTTCTTAAGAAAAGAGTGGGGATTCTTGGCTGAGTTGTACTTTCTTTTAGAAAGGAGGGGGGGGCAGTCAAAAATAGTTTCGACAGTATGCCTAAGTTTTACTGACTGTCCTTGTCGTTGCCGGTCTTATATTTTCCTTTTGTTACGTTGGAATACGAAAATGTTTGCAATTCTATTTTTGTAGTATGGGTAAATATACCTATTGGAATAGCGTGATGTTAGTGCTTTACAAAAAAAGAACAAGGGTGTTATTGTTAGAGAAGGAGATGGGAATTACGATTTAAGTATATCCCCATGGTGGAATTGGCGACAGATAAGTGCACTGTCACCTCAAAGAATAATACTGAAAAACGTGGGAGGAATTGAACTATGCTTTATCAACCTGACCTTATTGTCTATTTTTGGCTGCTTCCTGTTGTTATTCTTGTGGTTTTGCCATTGGTTTTAGCTATTGTGGGGTATTGCATTGATTTGACACGTCGCTTATTTTTTGCCAGAGACGTGTCTGGTAAAGAAAAAAGAAAAGACCCACGGTTTACTCCTCATGAAGGTGCATTTGCTGAAATCACTGCAGGTGACACAACCTGCACCGGCCTCGTCTGTAATATTTCCCGGTTGGGCCTCAGCTTAAAACACCTTCCTGATATTTTCTTTGATAAGATGGATAAACTGACGATTGTTATCAGGGGAGATAGTGGTGATCAGAACTTGTCGGTCAGTCCAAAGTGGGTGCTAAATACAGAGTCAGGCAAACAGATAGGTGTAAGAATTGACAATGCTCCTCCTGATTGGAGGCAATTTCTTATGCAGACAGAAAATGTAAACCAGTCAAAACTCGCATAAAGGAAAACAATCTCATCAGGTAAGGCTGTCGTTTTTTTACTTTGTTGGCCTCAAGCATTTCAGTAATACTTTTGCTGTTCGGCAATGGCTACCTTACCTTTTTGGGACAGCCTTATCTACATTTTCGTATTGCTCAGTCAAGCAATACTGGTAGTGATACTACGTTGAAATCCGGTGGCAATGTCTTTGACGCCAGTCGTTTGATTCCCTGAAAATCTACTTTGATAATTTTTGCACGCCGTTGTGATCCCTGTTCTGCCAGGTTGAAGTCGTTCCCTGGGCATTGAGTGAAACGTACGTTGTTGGGTTGTTGCTGAAAATATGGTTTTCATATCATTCGAAAGTCGGTTTGTGTTAACCATTGCAGGATTTTCAGTTCACACAGCCAAACAGGCTGACTCCAAAATTGTGCTTGTTTTAGAGAACAGAGAACCTGTCTAGTCTCTGTCTGAAAGGGTGATTTGGTATAGTGGTATTGTTTGTTTTATTGTAGACAAATCAAATAGATGTGTTAGGTTGTCTGTTGATAAACAGATTGGTTTTTTTGTCTCTATTCTCATGTGCTACATGTTGTTATGAATTCTTCATCAACCATTGTCTTTCTTCATATCCCAAAAGCCGCCGGCTCAACTCTGCGCAAGGTTGTCAGGCGACAATACTGCTCTAAGAAAACCGTAGAGTTTGCAGGACGCAATTGGTTTAAGCAATTAGAGGAATTTCATGACAGGGGAGATGTTGATACCGGGCGTGTGGAATGTGTCATTGGTCATTTTCCTTTTGGAATTCATCGTGTCCTGTCTGGGGAATGTCGTTATTTCACAATGGTCAGGGAGCCCATCGACTGGACCCTTTCTCTTTATTATGCAATGCGTAGTAAGCCTCAGGTCCATCCTATGATGCAACCTGTCAGGGAGCTTGAGATGAGCCTGGAACAGTTTCTTGAATATTTGCTCGAGATCGGTATGGCCAACCTTCAAACCCGTAGTTTGGCAGGATTGATGGGTCAGAAGCAGGTCTTTCCTCCCTATGATCCTTTGCCGGCAGATGCAATCGACTTGGCCTTGGCCAATGTTGAAGAATATTTTGAGGAAGTGGGGCTTGTTGACCGTTTTGATGAGTCTCTGCTTTTTATGAAGGAGAGTTTCGGTTGGAAAAAAATTTATGTTTCCAGGCAGAATATTACTATCAAACGGCCCAAAAGAATGGCGGTAAGCCCGGAAACAAGTAAAAAGATGTCAGAAATCCAAGGGCAGGACCTGGCTCTTTATCGTGTTGTAAAGGATCGATTTGAGCAAAGGCTGGAAAAGGCAGGGCCAGAGTTTGCAAGAAAATTAAAGCGCTATAGATTCAATAATCAACTCTATAGCGTGGTCCGCAAAGGCCTTGGCTTGCTGTTGCCAAGGTACCGATAGGCTTTTTTGTGTTTTCTGGGAGTTCAAAGATCTCCACTACTGTGTGTTGTTTTCTTCAACAAACTTTTCGTTTAATGATTTTTTCACAGTCAGATCAAGAGCGGCATTAACTTCGGCGTCAAGTAAAATCGAAATTGTATTGGTCTTATGATCCACGACAGGCGGCTGTATGTCATTGAAGCAATATATTAAAAAACCGGTCCTTTCTGCTCTGTTTAGTCTTGGTAAGCTAAGAGGATACGCTGTCGGACAAGAACCGATAGACATGGCTCGTGTTGAAAGAATTATGGTTCTGCAGTTGGGTGGAATTGGTGATGTTTTGCTAATTTTCCCGCTGTTACGGTGTTTGAGAAGGACTTTTCCGGATAAGCCACTAGTTACTGTGACTGAATATGGTGACTGGCTTTTTGAGTTGGCTCCAGATTTGAAAAAGGGGATCACTCATCAGCGTCTGGATATGTCAACGGGCTACTTGGGAAAGCTTCGTCAGATTCGTGAGATCAGCGGCGAGGGGATTGGTCTTGTCGTTTCTACCGGTCGTGGAGACGGGGCCATTGAGTCATCAGTTGTGGCCTGGTTGACAGGCGCTCCTTGTCGTATCGGTTTTAGTCAGGAAGGAAGCAGGTTTCTTTATACTCATACCTGTGATTTTTCGTACTACAATCCTATTGTGGAGCAGAACCTTGGCTTGCTTCAAATGCTGCAATGCTCGTCTGCAGAGAACGGTCTCGGTCTGGAGTTAGTTAAAGATGACGAAATTGAAGGGCGGCGGGTTGTGGAGCAGAACCGTGAACCTGGTGGCCAGGTTATTGTTTTTCATCCCTTTGCGGGTAACTTTGGTGAATTGAAGTCATGGCCTGCAGTTTGTTACGTACAACTGGCAGAGAAATTAATCGCGGAGTGCCCGGTTAATATTCTAGTTCTTGGTTCATCTGAGGATCGAGAGCTTTGGGAAGCAGCTTGTCCGGTCGGTTTAAAGCACAAACTGATTAATCTCTGTGGCGAGATATCCTTTTCGATATCAGCGGCTGTCATCAGAAATTCTGATCTGTTCATTGGCAACGATTCTTCCCTGTTGCATCTTGCTGAAAGTTTTGGTGTTCCGGCAATCGGTATTTTCGGAGCCACTTCACCGATTCAGATATTGCCATGGGAACATACAAGTGACATAGTCTGCCACAAGGTTAGTTGTGGTCCCTGCTATTTGCACCAACCAAAGCATTCACATCGGTGTCAGGCTGATATTATCTGCCTGAAAGGGATCGAGGTTGAAGATGTTCTTGATGTTGCTTTGCCAAAATTGACAATGTCCGGAAGAGGCAATCAATGCGTATTGCCATAGATGCAAGACCACTCCATTGGCCTGGGATCGGGCGCTATATCAGAGAACTGGTGAATCAGTTGATGGAGCTGGAGCAGTCAATAGAATTTTATATTATCATCAATCAGGAAGATCATGCCCGTTTCTTTACCGGTCCAGGCAAGGCCCCTATACTGAAGATCGTGCATTCAAAGGTTCATACTTTAAGTGAGCAGGTTGAACTACCAAGGTGGCTACAGAAGAACCATATTGACCTGTTCCATTCCCCATCATCTCTTGTTGCCCCATTTTGGACACCATGCCCTATGGTCCTAACCGTCCATGACCTCTTGTTTAAATCACATCCGGAATTTCTTAATACAATTATTGCACGTGGATACTTTAAGCTTATTCATGATCGTGCAGTTTCCCAATCCGCCAGAATCATAACGGTCTCTGAATTTACCCGTAAAGAACTGGAGCAGTTTCATCCCGGTGCAGGCGACAAGACACGTACTGTCTATAATGGTATTGCTGAAGCCTTCGATGGGCAGATGGAAAGGGGTCTGGTTGAAGAATTCAAGCAGAAGACAGCTGTAAGGAGTTTTTATTTTCTGGCTGTTGGCAGTCTGAAAAGGCATAAAAATTTTGCAACTCTGCTGCAAGGTTTTTCCAAATTAAAAGCCCAAACGGTTGTTCCTGTTCAACTGGTCATCCTTGTCAAAAGAGATTTGAGGAATCCCGATAAAAGTATTGCAGGCCTGGTTGATAAATTATGTCTTTCTGAGCATGTAATCTTTTTGGACAACCTGTCGGAAGCAGAGTTAGCGGCAGCTTACGTTGGCGCGGAGGCGTTTATCTCTACTTCATTGTACGAAGGATTTGGCTTGCCCGTTGCTGAAGCAATGGCCAGTGGAGTGCCGGTTATTGTCTCTGACATTGATGTGTTTCGTGAGGTTACAGGAGGAAATGCTCTCTATGTAGATCCCTGTTCTGCGACCTCGGTCGCATGTGCCATGCAACAGGTTCTTGATGACCAGGATGGCTGCCAAAAGATCGTGAATGCAGCTTTTGAACAGAGTCGGATGTTTTCATGGAGAGCTGCTGCTGCTAAGACCCTGGCTGTTTACAGGGAAGTGATAGATACTTGAATGCAGAATCTTCCAGGGGCCATAACAGGTAGTTGAGAGATCTTAACCATAAGTGATAAGCGTATGAAACCAAGGAGAATGAAGGTGCTTCATGTCGCCGTTACGACCACCGGAGGTGTCGGTCAGGTGATTCTTGATCTTCTCAAGCACCATGATAGAGAACGGTTTGATGTCGCTGTCGCTTTTGGGGCCGGTTATTGGCTTGATAAGGAGTTTGCTGCACTCGATAACCGCAAATACATCTTGCCATTGACACGAAAGCTTTCGCTCTGGCGGGTCATAAAATCGATCGTTATCCTTCACCGGTTGATCAAAAAAGAAGGGTATGACATTGTCCATACACATACTTCGATTGGTGGTCTGGTTGGACGTATTGCTGCCAGGTCTGCCGGCGTACCGGTGGTCATCTACCATATTCATGCCCTTGCTTCCCATCCCTATCAACATCCATTGAAACGCAAAATATTTTGGCTTGTGGAACGTTTTTTGGACAGGTTGACAGATCAGTATATTTCGGTCAGCGAAAATTATAAGCGTTTAGGATGTGAGAGTGGTCTTTTTCCCGCGTCGAAGGTTGAGACCATTATCAATGGGGTTGAGCCAAGTCCGTTTGAGCTACAGAATAGGAGAGCAGTGAGGAGAGAACTTCGTAAACAGTTGGATATCTCATCTGAACTCTTCGTTGTTGGCACCGTTACCCGGTTGGAACCTCAAAAGGCAGTACACATCCTCCTTGAAGGATTTTCTCGGTTTGCAGAAAAGTGTCCGGATGTCTTGTTATTGGTCGCAGGAGACGGATATTTGTTTGAGGAGCTGCAGCAGGTTAGTGAAAAACTAGGCCTTCAGCAACGGGTGCGTTTTTTGGGCTGGCGTGAAGATGTTCGTGAATTGTTAACAGTGTTTGATGTCTTTGCCATGTCATCACGATGGGAAGGGTTGCCTGTTGCTATCCTTGAAGCGATGTCGACCCTCTGTCCTGTGGTGTCGACAGCTGTTGGCGGTATTCCCGAAATGATCGAAACAGGATATGACGGCCTGTTGGTTCCTGAAGAGGATAGTAAGGCCCTTGGTGACACCCTACAGGAAATTTATCAGGATCGTGCATTTGCAAAGCGATTGGCAGAAAATGCTTTGAGTGGTTTTAAAAAGAAGTTTTCAGTAGCAAGAATGATTGAACAGCATGAAGATCTTTATCAGAGGTTGACGGAGAGTGGCAGGGTGTGAACTGAATATGATTCGCTGAGTTTTTGGGAAATCAGGAGAGATGAATGAAGAGGGGCAGAATGATCGACAGGATTAAAAAGCGGATTCAAGGGATGCTCGCCGTTGAGCGTGAAATCATCATGAAGCCAGATCTTCTTGAGATTCGCATGCCATGTACGGTTCTGGTAATTGCCCCACACAGTGATGATGAAGTCCTCGGCTGTGGCGGACTGCTTAATGTCATACGTAATGGCGGTGGAAGGCTGAACTTTTTGATTGTCACCAATGGCAGGTCGGGAACTGCCTTTACCGATTTGACAGGTGAGGAGTTGAGTCGGATGCGTGAACAGGAAACCCGCGCGGCAGCGGACCTGCTTCAGGTTGAAGAATGTCTTTTTCTTAATGAAGAAGATACAAGAGTATGTAATACGAAGTCATTTCGACAAGATATTAAACAAGCTCTGGATGTGGTCAGGCCGGAAGTTGTTTTGTTGCCGTATATCTACGATGCGCATACCGATCATCGCGCTACCACTGAAGCTGCTCTTCAGGTCCTTCAGGACGATCGCTATTCCGTGCAGGTTTTGATGTATGAAGTATGGACTCCACTGCCGGCCAATAAAGTCATTCATATTGACTGGGAGTACAAGGCAGAACTTATACAACGATATAAAAGTCAATTGGGAGAGTCAGCCTTTTACATTGACGGTACCAAAAGCCTGGCACGTTATCGCGCGATGACGGCAATGAATGACCCTGATGGTTATGCCGAATGTTTTCTTGAGTGGTCACTTAAAAAAAACACATACTTAATCGATACCTGTGAGTAAGAATTGTAATTAAAAGTCGTAATTGGTATGCTGTCAGGTAAGGAGCTGATTGAAAAATGAATCACGGGAGTTACTATAACATCTTGAGCGGACTTGTTGGAATGATATCAGTAGGTTCTGAGGATGTAAGTGAGGGATGAATACTTCTTGGGTAGAGGTTCCGTCATTATCCTGCAAGCTCTGATCTACTGCAATGTTAGCTGTATTATCGGAGTTGATCTAATTGGAAGAGCTCGAATTGAAAGGTTGGATTGCTTAATATCTGTTTTGCAGCATCGAAAATATCTGCACAACAGGAGGTTGGGGCAATAAAGAGATAAAAATAACTGGCAGTTTTCAGTGGAGAATGTCTGGGTAAAACGCTTCCGGCTTTATTGAACATTCGACAGTTAACGTGACACTAGGGATATTCATGCAAGAGAAAACTCTTTTTGACCAATGGGTTGTTATCTACAGGCGTAAATGGGAGATACTACTTGTTACATTGATGGCGGCGATTACCGCAGGGGCCTTGGCTGTTGTGATTGATCCGATCTACGAAGCATCCGTCATTTTCTATCCGCCCAAGCAGCCTTTAGCGGCAAATTATCTGTCCGTAGGTTCGGAAAAATCTATCACGCGCAATACATTGGTGCCATTACCGAACGAGGATCAACTGGCCCCTTTTATCGGTCTCATGAAAAGTAAAAAGATCGCTGAGCGTGTTGCTGCTGAATATCCTGAAATGAGTGTTATTAAGCTGTTGCGATCCAATATGGATTTTGAAGTCACCAACGAATACATGTTGAAACTTTATGCTCGGGCGAAAAATCCGCAATTAGCAGCAGATGTCGCTAATGCATATTTCAGGAATCTCAATCTGTTGCTCAATGAAGCCTCGATGAAAGATTATCATAGTGATGAAGAGGTGTTCAGGAAGCAGCTTCTCGACGTTGAAACCCTTGTGGCGCAGCATACTGCAGAACTAGTGGAATTTGAACGTTCGCAAGGAATAGCGGATCTGGATAAAACGATTTCCCAGGTTTATGGCGTGATGGAGCAAATGAATGCCGCACTCGACCAGACGCGGGTAAAGGTGAAAGAGACAGAAGCACGCATCAAGGTCCTGCAGAGCGAAATGGAAAAAGAGGGTGAGGGGTTAAGGCAGAGTATCGTCAGTATTTCAACTCCTTACCTTGAGCATTTGCGTATCAAGCTGGGAGACCTCTCAGAGCAGTTGACCGTTGCCTCGTTTGAGTATGGGCCGAAACACGAAACCTTTCTTGCCTTGCAGGAACAACTGGAAGAGACCAAGAAAAAAATTGGTAGTGAACAGGAAAGTATCCTGAATTCAACCATTAAATCCGATAATGTCTTTACTGAAAGGTTACGGCAGGATCTCGTTGCACAAATAATCGAAAAAGAGAGTCTTGATGCAAAGATTGTCGGATATATTTCTGTAGTTAAGTTGCAAGACATGAAACTGAATAGTCTGCCGGCCGTTCGTCATGAATGGGAGAGTCGTATTCAAACAATAGAAACTTTTAAGGAAGAGTCTCTTCAACTACAGAAAAACCTCCGGGAGATGGAACTGCAAAAATCTAGAAAAATGGAACATCTGGTTCTGGTCGATTCTGCAGAACCACCGGGAAAAGCGGCTTTTCCAATTCTCTGGCTCAATTTGTTTATAGGGGTTGTGGTAGGCCTAATGGGTGGTTTGTTTTACGCTTACCTGCTCGAATATACCAAACGCTCTTCGTATGTCAGCATTCGGAAGCTGGCGCGTGAAATTGCGAAAAACGGGTGATGGCCATGGATGATGAACTGGGAATCCGAAAGGGAATCAGGCGTGCTGTGAGAGGAAAGGTTTTTTTGGCGCTGGAAAAAGAGCTAAGGACCGAGGGTCGTGCCATCCGGACCGATTTCTCTCCATGGCAGAAGACATATCTGAAACTTTTAGCGGCTGCAGCCATTGGCGGAGCAGTGGGAATTCTCACTGTCACTTCGGTTTATATCGTCTGTGTCTGGCTGTTACATCTACAACTCTATTGACTCCTGCTTGAAAGAGGGGGGAGGAGCGAACCTTGGTCAACCTCAAAAATATGGATAACTTGTTAACCTATAGACAGCGTTACGAGTCTCATTTGGATAGAATCCTGCGTCATCGTGGTCGTGACCGCAATCTGACTTACTGCCTTGGCATGTGGCTGAACAGTTCCTTGAGCAGCAAGCTACAGGAAATAATCAAGCAAAAGAGATTGTCCATTTTTTTTGCAACGCATGTGCTCTCGCTAGCGCTAATTGCATTTTCGGTAGCATTCTTGTTTGCATTTTCCTGGTATTTCTTTCCCTGAGATCTTCTATTGTCTCATGAAGTAACTGTTGGCAGAGAAAATGGCAATCAAGAAAACAAGAAGAGATGGAGTTACCCCTGTTAGATATGTCCGAAAATAGACTTTATCCATTGTTGTTGGGTGTGGTCATCGGCCTGAGTGTTGCAATCGACCCCCTTGCCACCCGTTTCTTTGAATTCGGAACCCCTTATCTTTTTACGGTATTTCTGTTTCTGATTATCACGGGTGGGGTACTGCTCTATTGTTTTCAAGAGTTCTTGTTAGCCAGACGGTATCAAATAGTACTGATTCTTATGATTATTGGCTTGCAGACAACTTCCATTCAAGCCGGTATTGATATAGGTGAACTTATTATTGTGACTTTGGTCCCATTATTGTTAGTGGATATCTGGGCCGGCAGCGATAAAAAGTTTTTGATAACTCCTCTGACCTTTATGGTTGTTCTTTTTTTTATGGTGATAGTTGCTTCCCTTACCAAGGATTTTAACCCGCTCGTCATTCGCAAGGAGATCAAGGCGGTAGTCATTTTCTTTCTGATGCTTAACCTGCTTCACTGGAGTCAGTTGAATAACTCGCTGGCACGTTGGTTCATCATTATCACAAGTTGTTCAGCTATTTTTGCTCTTATGCAGGAATGGATTTATCTGGCGACTGGTGAGGTACTGGTTGGCAACATTGACAGTATTTCGTTGAAAAATATGTTTGAAGAGACAGCACTGGGCTCATTTTTTAGAGTTCCGGCATTCACCAATGGCTATCGGGAATTTGCCCTCATCCTCTCTTTGTCGATATCGTTGTTGACTGCCAGGCTGCTTTATCTTCCTAATTGTAAACGAAAATACTGGATTCTGGCTCTCTTTATTAACCTGGCGGCAGTATCATGCACCTTGGCCAAGGATATACTCCTTGGTCTGGCCTTAGGGGGGGCAATGTTGTTATTTATATACAGGCCAAAATTTTTATGGCCTGCAGGTATAGTAACAGTCTCTCTTGCAGCTGTGATGGCTCTTTTTTTGACGACAACCCCTGGAGGCTGGGATTCCACATCCGAACTGGTTCAAACAATACCGGGGATGGAGCGTGAAAGGATGCAATTGAACCGGGAAGGGATAGAAGGATTAATCGGCAGTGAAGATTACTTGCTTGGTGCAGGAGTCAACGCAAAAAATCGATATACGGATCATCATCAGGGATGGAAAGCGCATAATGCCTTTATCCTGGTTGCTGATGCAGGTGGGTTGTTGGCCTTAACGGCTTATAGTGCAATTTTTCTGTGGCTTATTTATCGCCTGATTTGCATTAATCTCGTCGTAAGATCAGTTGAACAGCTGGCTCTGGCTCGCGGACTGTTGATGTTCTTTTTTGTTGCACTTATTGCTTTGCAATTCACATCTGAATACATAGAAATGATATTCTGGATGTATGCAGCAATTGTTGAAACGTTTGCAATTCAGATTATGGGTTTTTTCCCAGGCCGTGTTTCAAAAATGGCGTTAGAGGGTGGTGGGTTTGCTTAAACTTGTCAAAAACTTATCTTTTGCCTCGGTGGGTGGGTTGCTGGAAAATGTGATTGCCTTCCTCTTTATGGTCTACGTGGCCCGGCAACTTGGGGTGGAGGATTTTGGCAAATATGCTCTTGTCGGTACCATCGTATTGCTTGTGCAATATGCGATCAGCATTGGATTGGAGCCGGTTGCTATCCGTACCCTGGCATCAGATAGAAGTCAGGAAAAAACCAATTTTCAGGATATCATCAGTCTGAAGTTTGCTATCGGTATTGCTGCCTATGCAATTTTGGTGGCATTGAATGGACTCCTCTCTTATTCTCCTCTTGTCTCCACTCTTATTTTGATACATGGGCTTGGTCTTATTTCGAGTTCTCTTGTCATGTCCTACGAAGTCTATTTTGTCTCCCGAGAGATTCAGAAGGTACCTGCATTTTTTACGGCATTTAACAGTTTGATAACGGCTGTCGTCGGTATTGTTGTCTTAGAGCTTGGAGGAGATCTTTACGAATTGTTTGTCGCCATGTTCTGCTGGGCATTTCTGTTCATGCTGCTTTGGTCAGGATTTTTCTGCACAAAGGTATTTCGGTTTCGTTTTACTGTACGTTTTGATGTCTGGAAAAGACTTATTAAGGAAGTACTGCCATTGGCACCAATCGTGGCTGTTAATAGAACGAATCGGCAGATGAATCTGTTCATGCTCTCAAAAATTCCGGGACCCATGCCGACTGATCTTGCCATGGGCCTTCTACAGCCAGCCCTGACCATAACCAACGTTCCGATACGTTTCTTTATGAGGTTACGTGGCGTGTTTTTGGCCTGGGCTGCAAATCAGATGGGGCGTAATCTCTCTTTGAAGCATGAATTTGCCCTGATTATTCAATTGGTAACTGTACTATTTGTGGCCCCCATTATTCTGGGACTGACTTATTTCAGCGAAGAAATCATAAGGTTGGTGTTTGGTGAAGAGTTTATTCAAGGGGCTCAGGCTCTTGTTCTCCTGGGCTGGGCTGCAGGTTTTAATCTGTTGATTATCATTACCGAGGGCTTTGTTTTTGCAACAGATCGTGTGCTGAAGTTTGTTAAGATCTATATTTTTGTGCTGGTTGTCAACTGCGTCCTCTGTATAACATTGATCCCTCTTTTTGGGATAACTGGGGCAGCTTGTGCTCTTCTAATAACCAGATTTCTACAATTCACAACTCTGTTCTGGTATTGCAATAAACTGGTACCTGCATTTTCATTCGGTATACAGCAGATGGTGATCCCTGTTTTGACAATTATCGTTATGTTTACAGGAGCTGAAGGTGTGAGTTTTTTTGTTAATACTATTTGGTCTAAATTGATTGTGTATTCCATTGGCTGGGGAGCGGTGATCTGTTTGGCTGCTACTATATTGGTGCGTTCCAGTAATGTTTCAACAAAGAGTGCAGATGGCATTGCCTAGATTTCGCCAAAGATTTTCAGGTAAGTCTGTGTCCGGGAGGTAAAGAAAAGTGAATATGAAGACAATAGTTTTCACTCCTCTGTTACTCTGGATTGTGGTGAGCGGATGTGTGTTTCCTTGGATGTTGGGTTTTTTTTGCACAGAGGTTGTGGCAGGCACAGAATCTTGTGGAGGGCAGAATGTTCCTGTCTTGAAACTTAATCAAGAACAATTTCAGGTCGGTGACCGTCTGCTTCTACGACTTGATAATTCTGTGTCACATTGTAATGGATCCTGGGATGTCTATCTCGCTTTGCTGCCCCATGTTGATCGTATCAACAAGAATGGGATTGCTAAGCGCGTCTACCTGCCGAAATGGACAACCACGAGACAACCGGCCAAGAGAAATGTGCAATTGAAACCAGGTATCATGGAAATCATAGATGTTGTTGTTGAAGAGAACCTGCCGGCGGGGAATCATCGATTGGAACTTTATCTGGATCCTGTAGATGAAACGCTGCCGTTGATAACTGTAACCAGGGATTTTTTCATTCAGTTATCGCTGCAACAGGATTTTGAAATTGTTGTCGATCTGGCAGAAACAGGTGGGCCGGTCAAGTCTTTTAGCGGTTTTTTGCATGGACTTAGCCCTAAAAAGCATGAAACACAGGTCTCTCAAGAGAAACTTAAGCAATTAATTCTTGATCTTAAACCAGGGTATTGGCGGCTTAATAATGATTATGTTCGCAAGGCAGCCCAGCAATCCGGAGCTGCTGTTACCCTTGTACTGGGTGACCTGCTTGCGCAGGATGGCATTCATCCTTGGGAGATTAGAGCCAACGATATTGATCAATGGCAGAAGTTTGAACAACATGTTCGTGAAATTATACGCCGCAGCAAAGCATCAGGTATGCGGATAGATTATTGGGATCTTTGGAACGAACCGGATGCCAAACAGTCTTGGGGAGGGACTGTGGAGCAATTTCTGGAATACGTGGGGCATGTTGTGCCACTTCTGCGGGAAGAAGATCCTCAGGCTAAGATTGTTGCTCCGAGTACTGCCGAAAATTTTTTCAGAATCCCTCTCTTTTGGGAGCAATTTTTAAATTATCTTATCAGTCGGGAAATCAGAATCGATGCTGTTTCGTGGCATGAGTTCCATCGACCGGAGGATATTCCAGACACTGCCGCTCAGGTACGGGAGGCAATCGGCAGCATACCATGGTTGCAAGATGTTGAACTGCATGTCAACGAATATGGCGGGGGGCAGAATCATCTTATCCCCGGCTGGCAGCTCGGTTGGCTCTATTATCTGGATAAGGCTGAAATTGACTGGGCTAATCACGCCTGCTGGTACTGGCCCCGGGGAGAAGGGCGCGGTAATGTTTCCGAATGCGTTAGGGGGCTGAATGGGTTACTGCATCCGGCGACTCTGGAACCTTTGCCAGTATACTGGGTGAATTACTGGCAGGCACAGATGGCTGGGGATCGTCTCTTGATTGATACAGAAATGCCACGCACGGTTGCTCTTGGAGCATATGACCGGAAAAACAGTGAAATACGAGTCGTTTTTGGAAGATTCTCATGCGGCGTCAAAATGAAGTGGTGTCGCTTTAACGGTTCTCAAGTTATAGACCAGTTTCTGCCGACTAAGCCGTTGAATCTCGTCATCAAGAATATGCCGCAGGATTTTTCCAGGGTCAATGTCACCCTCTCCAGGGTAAGCGGACAAGATCCTGAAATAGAGTTGCTGCAGCCGGAGCTGATCTCGCAGGAAGAACTTGAGGTCATTGACGGTATTGTCGAACTGCAATTCCAACATTTCAGAGATGGTGACGTTTATCATGTTCTACTCAGAAAATAGGTTTAGATTTGAATAATTTTCTCACAAGGCCAAGCAATTTAAAAGAGGTTGTGCCATGAATATTTCAATTAAGGGGCTTGCTAGCCGGGTATTGCCATTGGGACAGCTTTTGTCCCTGATGCTGTTGGTATTATTTTTTATAAGCGGCTGTTCATCAGAGCTAAAGGTTTCTCCTCCAACGGATACAAGTTGGCTGGAAAACGATACGCTTACTGACTCTTCACCGTACTTGCTGGGACCTGGAAACAAACTCAGTATTATTTCTGCTAAATGGTCGGATCTCAATGTCGAAGTTGAAGTCAACAGCGAAGGGGATATTCAATACCCTTATCTGGGGCAAATCCATGTGGAAGATATGACCATTGATGAGCTCAGGATCTATTTGACAGAGGGCTTGCAGGATTATTATAAAAAACCAAGGCTTACCCTTAACTTGCTCAAGGAGCCCAAACGTTTTGCCTATATTTTAGGCGAAGTATTCAAGCCGGGGCCTATCCCACTCAATAAAGATACCACTCTGATAGATGCAATCGGCATGGCGGGTGGCAGTACACCTGATGCTGAGTTGAAAAATGTTGCATTTTTACGACCAACCGAAGACATGACCTACGCAGCAGTTCTGGATTTACGCACTTTCCAGTCTGAAGAAGGAAAGCCGGTTGTCAGTACTAAACTGCGGGAAAAGGATGTCATTTACGTTCCTGCTAATACCATTGCTAATGTTGAAAGATTTTTTATTCGCCTTGGCCACATAGTGCGGCCATTGCTTGACATTGAACGAGGGGTCATTCTTATTCCTGACCTCAGTAATGCATTAAATGATAGTGATGAAAACAATCGAACAATTATAATCGCCCCCTGATATAACACTTCTCTCTGAGAATTGAGTATTAGCGGGTTGAGTTATGTGGTTTGAAAAGGGAAGGGGGAGCATTTTTGCCGGGGCCTATTTTCATATTCACTGACGTTCCTATGGGACCGTACTACCAGTATTGTGCGCAGTTAGCCAATGGCTTGCAGCGTTGTACAAGTAATTCTGTTGAACTGATTTCCGTTTTTTCAGACACCAAGCGAAAAATCCTCCGTGAGGATGAAGCTGAGTTCCTGGATGGGGAGGTATCTTTTACAGTATTTGATCCCGGGCAAGGGAGTAAACCTTATCGATTAATGGTTCTTCTGCTCAATTTGGTACGGTTTTGGTGGCGAATCGTTTGGACTCGTCATAGCGTTGTCCATATTCATGCACCTTCCGGGATATTACTTTTTGATGTCGGTTTGCTTGTTCTTTTAAGGCTTGCCGGAGCTTCTTTGGTACGCACCATTCATGAATTGACGGCAGCAGAAAGGTTTGACAAGACCAGTTCGTTCCAGCAGTGGGTGGCTGGACTGCAACTCCGTCTGGTCCATCATATCATTGTGCATGATCAAATGAGTGGAAATCGACTGCAGGAAGAGTTCAATATTGATGTGTCCCGCTTTACAATCTTACCGCATGGAAACAATCTGATCTTCAGAACCTTTTCTCCTGGAGATGTCACTTCATTGGTACAGCGACGTGATGATCGGCCTCTTATCCTGTTCCATGGAATAAAAAGAAACAAGGGTATTGAAGTGTTTCTGGCTGCTGTCAGATTGCTCAATGAACGCAACTGTAGATTCAGAGTTTTGATTACCGGCCAGACCAATCCGGGTGATGAGGATCTAGTAAAAACAATTGAAGAGTTGTCCTGTATTGAACTGGACTCACGGTATGTGCCAAGTCGGGAGATTTGGCAGGTTTATTCTCGAGCGGATATGGTTGTCATGCCCTATCTCAAAGGCACCACCTCCGGTGCTGTTCATCTTGCTTTTGCCTTTGCGCAACCGGTGATTGCATCCGATCTCAACTGTTTTAAGGAGTTGGTGGTCGATGGAAAAACAGGTCTGGTTGTCCCATCAGGGAATCAGGAGGCGCTGGCTGATGCTATTCAATATTTGTTGGATAATCCAACAGAGGCTGCTGCATGTGGCCAGATGGGATTTGAGTTGATTTCCGGTATTAAATACGATTGGAATCGTATCGCTGCCTTCACAGCAGATGCATACCGGAAATGCCGTGTAGAGAATGTCGTATATGATGAGTATGGAACGAATTGAAATGAAAGCTAACGACTTATTGATATTTCTCCATATCCCCAAAGCGGCAGGATCAACGATACACCATATCCTGGCTCATCAGTATCCTGCGGAGGCTGTGTATTCAATCGAAGGTGACCGGGTCCAGGAGTCGTACGATGCTCTGAGAGCACTTCAGGAAGATGAAAAAGAGCAATTTTCCTGTATCAAGGGGCATTTACCTTTCGGGGTTCATGAGTTTTTTCGGGGACAGTCTACCTATATAACCTTTCTTCGTGATCCGGCGAACTGGGTGCGTTCTTACTATACCTTTATCCTCAGTATCCCTGCACACCCGTTTCACCAGGAGGTTGCGGCTTGTCAGGGATTGGAAGAGTTCTGCGGCTTGCTTACAGAGTGGGGGATGGATGACTATCAGACTCGTATTCTCGCCGGGACAGATACGCATGATAATATTCTTCCTCCTTATGGTCCGTTGCCGGAAAATGCTCTTGAAATCGCAAAAAGTCATATAGAGGCAAAAATACCGGTGGTGGGACTGGTGGAACAGTTCGATGAGTCTCTGCTGCTCTTGAAGCAGCACTTCGGGTGGAAAAGTGTTCGCTATTTAAAGAAAAATGTGACAAGTGGCGGTCCTGTTGGGCTTACGTTGACTGGACCGCTGAAAGAACTGATATACAAGAATAATTCCAGAGACCTTGCTCTCTATCACTATTGCAGAGAGAGACTTCAGACACAGATGAATCAGCAGGGTGGGGAGTTTCGCCAGCAGGTGAATCAGTTTCAGACGAAGAATACTCTTTTTGCCAGGATTTATCCCTGGTACATGCTGTTGCGATTGAATCGATTGAAATCTTGTTGCTGCGACCTGGCTAAATCTATTAGAGGAGGGCGATAATGTCTTTTGCAGAGAAAGGCAAACAAGTTATGTGTGGCAACAACGACCTCTTTATTTTTGTCCATATCCCGAAAACTGCAGGGATGACTTTTCGAAAGATCCTTGATCGGCAGTTCACCTCGGATCAGATTTATAAAGTCGGTCCGGAGTTCCAGGCAAGCATTGATCAGTTAAAAGTTCTCAGCGAAGAACAGAAGGCGCAAATTAATTGCATCAGTGGACATGTTCCCTACGGAATCCATCAGTATTTCCCCTTGCGATCTGTGCACTATATCAGCTTCGTTCGTGACCCTGTTGAACGTGCAGTTTCCGAATATTGCTATTTCAGAAACCGCCCGGAGCTGTTGCCGCTTATAGGTATCGAGAACACCGATTCTTTTACACCTCAAGAATATCTGCTCCATCTTGAAAAAATGGGGATGGGTGATTTTCAGACCCGCATCTTAACCGGTTACGGAAATATGATTGATGCTGTGTTTCCCCCTTATCCTAAAATCCTGGAAGAGTCGAAAGAAGAACTCATGGAAAATCTTCATAACAAGTACGCGTTTATCGGTACAGTTTCTTTTTTTGATGAATCTCTGCTGATGATGCAGCAGCAATTCGGTTGGCGAAGTATCCGCTATATCAGCAGGAATGTTGCTCAGGTAGATCCTGAAAAGATTGATTTGCAGCAATCCATAGGTGATGAAATTCGTCGGTTGAATCCATTAGATAACATGCTCTATCAAAGCACAACCACTCGTATTGCAAATTGTATTAATGCCCAAGGGGCAGAGTTTACAAAAGGGCTGCATAACTATCGATGCATGAATAAACGGTATTCATGGGCCTGGCGTATTTACAACAGGAGTGGATTGCGGAAACTGCGTATGAGTATGATGAAAAACTGACAC